>JAGXHS010000028.1 GCA_024636075.1 Propionibacteriaceae bacterium | reverse complement strand
GTGTAGATGTAGGGCGTCACGATCGACCCCCATCGCGAAGGCGGCCACACCCGGGCTGTCAAGCGGCCCTCGATGTCTGACCTGGCAACCAGTGCGTCGGAACCCAAGCTGTGCAGGTAGCAGCGGGAGTCAACACTGCTACCAGGGTTGTCGCCGACGACGAAGAAGCGGTCCCGCCCCAGCAGCAGCCGGAATCGGGCGGTGGTCTCTCCAGTGGCGTAGCGAACCGGAACCGAGTTGATCACCAACTTCCCGTCGGCGCTGCAGCACTGCAGCTCATCACCCGGTACACCCAACACGCGCCCCACACTGACCTCGCCCGCGGGGGGACGCAGGACACCGACCCATCGAAGGGCACGCACCACGGCGGAAGGGTCAGCGCCCTGGTCGGACTGCCAGGCGTCCGGGGTTCGGAAGACGATCACCTGGCCGCGGGTTGGTTCGTCGCCGGGGCGCATCATCGCGATGGTGCCGCGCTGCAGTGCGGGTGACATGGCTCGGGTGCCCACCTGGATCGGGGCCGCCACGAACTGCCGGACGAGAGCTTGCACCAGCAGCAACACCACGGCTGCGATCAGCAGATCCCGCAGCAACGGATGCGCTCGAGACTTCCGCGCCGGCCGGGGGGGCGGCGCTTCGTCGTCGGCGTTCATCAAATAGTCAAGCATGCCTTTCAACCTTAACCCGCAGCACGAGGGGAACCCACTCATCCGGACGGCCAGGGGCCCGCCACTCAACAGTGACGGGCCCCCTTGACATGCCAACGGCGATCAGTTGAAGCGCTTCTCCTTGATCTTCGCAGCCTTGCCGCGCAGTCCACGCAGGTAGTACAGCTTCGCGCGACGGACGTCACCGCGACGCTCCACCTCGATCTTCTCGATGATCGGGCTGTGCAGCGGGAAGGTACGTTCCACGCCCGTGCCGAAGCTGACCTTGCGTACAGTGAACGATTGCTGGATGCCACCGCCAGTGCGGGAGATCACCACGCCGGCAAAGATCTGGATACGGCGTCGGTTGCCTTCAACAACTCGCACATGCACCTTGACCGAATCGCCGGGGCGGAAATCGGGGATGTCGTCACGCAGCGACTGGGCGTCAACTGCCTGGATGAGCTTGCTCATGTTTGTTCCTCGCCAGTGCCACAGGTCACCTCGAAAAGTAATTGGTCAACAATGCCCACCGGCCGGACGATCCCCCTGTGGCAGGAGCCGACGACAGCAGTGCAACAGCGGCCCAATTCTGTCACACTGACCGAGAACCCCGAAATCGACTGCACGATTCCGCCGGACGTGACAACTGCGTCGAAGCCTTGTCAGCCCCGACGCAGTTGTTGGTGGTGTCGCAGTGTGTGTTTACTTGCCGGTGCCCTTGAACAAGGAACTGATCAAGTCACGGTTGAGCTGGCTGATGGTCTCCATCGGAATGCCCTTGGGGCACACCTCGGAGCATTCACCGATGTTGGTGCAGCCACCGAAACCCTCCTCGTCGTGCTGGGCAATCATGCCCTTCACTCGGGAGTAGCGCTCTGGCTGGCCCTGCGGCAACATCGCCAGATGCGTGATCTTGGCGCTGGTGAACAGCATCGCCGAGCCGTTCGGGCAGGCCGCCACACAGGCGCCACAGCCGATGCAGGTGGCTGCGTCGAACGCCTTGTCCGATTCCCGCTTCGGCGCCGGAACGGCGTGAGCATCGGGAGCTGATCCGGTGTTGGCGGAGATGAAGCCACCAGCCTGAATGATCCGATCGAGCGCGGTACGATCCACGACCAGGTCCTTGATCACCGGGAACGGTCCCGCCTGCCACGGTTCGATGTCGATCGTCGCATTGTCCGCGAAGGACCGCATGTGAAGCTGGCAGGTGGTGGTGTGCTCACCGCCGTGGGCAATGCCGTTGATCACCACTCCACAGGCACCACAGATGCCTTCACGGCAGTCGTGGTCGAAGGCCACCGGCTCCTCGTTCTGCTTGGTGAGGTGTTCGTTGAGCAGATCGAGCATCTCCAGGAAGGACATGTCCTCGCTGACGCCATCGAGTGGGTAGCTGACCATGCGTCCTTGGGCATCCTGTTTAGCTTGGCGCCAAATGCGCAATGTGACTTTCACTTGTAACTCCGTTGCTTGAGTTCGATCGCCTTGTAATTCAGCTGTTCCTTGTGCAGGACCGGAGCCCCACCGGTGCTGGCGAACTCCCACGCCGCCACGTACAGGTACTCGTCGTCGCGGCGCAGCGCCTCGCCTTCAGGTGTCTGGCTCTCGGTGCGGAAGTGACCACCGCAGGACTCGCGGCGATGCAGTGCATCCACACACATCAGTTCGCCGAGTTCCAGGAAGTCAGCTACTCGACCGGCCCGCTCCAGTGTCTGGTTGAAGTCCTCGTTGACGCCGGTCACCTTGACGTCCGACCAGAACTCCTTACGCAGCTCCCGGATCCTGCCGATGGCCAACTTCAGGCCCTCCTCGCTGCGTTCCATGCCGCAGTATTCCCACATGATGTGGCCGAGTTCCTTGTGGAAGGAATCCACCGTGCGACTCCCGTTGACCTTCAGCAGTGTCTTGACCCGATCGGTTGCTGATTGGACGGCCTCCGCCACCGCCGGGTTGTTCTTGTCGAGCTTGTCGAAGGGGGCACCGGCCAGATAGTCATTGATCGTGTTGGGCAAGACGAAGTAGCCGTCAGCCAGACCCTGCATCAACGCCGAGGCACCCAGTCGGTTGGCACCGTGATCGCTGAAGTTGGCCTCACCGGCGACGTAAAGACCCGGGATCGAGCTCTGCAGGTCATAGTCCACCCACAACCCACCCATGGTGTAGTGCACCGCTGGGTAGATCCGCATCGGAAGCTCATACGGGTCCTCCGCGGTGATCTGCTTGTACATGTCGAAGAGGTTCCCGTACCTCGACTCGACCGCCTTCTTGCCCAAGCGGTTGATCGCGTCGGAGAAATCGAGGTAGACCCCGCGACGCATCTTGCGCTCGTTGCCTTCGCCGTCACGCTCGGCGACCTCGGGGCCCACGCCGCGACCTTCGTCACACATGTTCTTGGCCTGCCGGGAAGCGATGTCGCGGGGCACCAAGTTGCCGAATGACGGGTAGATCCGCTCCAGGTAGTAGTCGCGGTCCTTCTCGGGAATCTTGCGCGGATCCTTGCCGCAGTCCTCGGCCTTCTTGGGAACCCAGATGCGACCATCGTTGCGCAGCGACTCGCTCATCAAGGTGAGCTTCGACTGCGTCTCGCCGTGCACCGGAATGCAGGTGGGGTGAATCTGCGTGTAGCAGGGGTTTGCGAAGTAGGCGCCCTTGCGGTGTGCCCGCCAGTCGGCGGTCACATTGCAGCCCATCGCATTCGTCGACAGGAAGAACACGTTGCCGTAACCACCGGTCGCCAGCACTACGACGTCAGCGGTGAACGCTTCGATCTTCCCTGTGACCATGTCGCGGGTGACGATGCCACGGGCCCGACCGTCGGTGACAATGACCTCAATCATCTCGTGCCGGGTGTACATCTTCACCGTGCCGGCAGCCACCTGACGCTCCAGCGCCTGGTAGGCGCCGATCAGCAGCTGCTGACCCGTCTGGCCACGAGCGTAGAAGGTGCGCTGCACCTGCACGCCGCCGAAGGAACGGGTGTCCAGCAGACCGCCGTACTCACGGGCGAAGGGAACACCCTGGGTCACGCACTGGTCGATGATGTTCGCGCTGACCTCGGCCAGTCGATAGACGTTGGTCTCCCGGGAGCGGTAGTCGCCGCCCTTGACCGTGTCGTAGAACAGCCGGTACGTGGAGTCACCGTCATTGCGGTAGTTCTTCGCAGCGTTGATGCCGCCCTGGGCGGCAATCGAGTGCGCGCGCCGTGGACTGTCCTGATAGCAGAAGTTCAGCACGTTGTAACCGGCTTCACCCAGCGTCGCGGCGGCCGCGCCACCGGCAAGACCGGTACCGACGATGATCACCGTCAACTTGCGCCGGTTGGCCGGGTTGACCAGCTTGGCAGTGAACTGACGGTTCTGCCAGATCTTGTCGATCGGCAGATCGATCGCCGCCTTGGTGTCGGAAATCTCCGCCCCGAGGCTCCAGTAGGTCTCGGTATCGAGAGTCGTCTCGCTCATTGTCCGATCACTCCAAACAGAATTAGCACGGGCGGGATCATGAATCCGAAGTACAACGCCGCCGAGATCAGCACCGCCAGGCCCTTCAAGACGCCCTGTGATTTGGCGCTGACGTTGGCACCGAGGGTTGCGAACGCACTCCAGAAACCGTGGAAGACGTGCACGCAGACGGCGAGCATCGCGATCGCATACACCAGCACGACCCACCACTCAGAGAAGCCGGCGAGCGTCCGGTCATACGGTTCCAGGGTGGTGGTGCCGTCGGGGTAGCCGAACGTCAGCACCTGGGCGGTGAACTGCAGCAGGTGCATGATCACGAACAGCACGATGATGATGCCGCCCCAGATCATGGTGCGCGCCGCGTAGGAGTGGGCCTTCGAGGTCGACGGCTTCTGGCTCACGTACCGGCCGCTGACACCGGCCGACGACCAGCGACGCCCCGTCAGCTTGTACGCACTGTAGAGGTGCAATCCGGTGGCGGCCAGCATGAAGATCCGGAAGCCCCAGAGGAAGAACATCGGGGGGAGGATCGGGTAGAGGAGCCGGCGCAACAAGTGTGAGTACTCGTTGAACTCCGCCCCCTCATCGGGAATCAGGAGCTTGAAGTTCCCGAACGCGTGGAAGAGCAGAAAGCCGATCAGGATCAGGCCGGTGACCGCCATGATCACCTTCAGCGCAACGCTGGATCGGGCCGCTCGTTGATGGGTTGTCAGAGTGGTTGCCACGGGCGCCACTTTAGCTGGTCATCACTGGGCAACGCAGGGCCCCCCCGGAAATTGGTGGATTTGTTACGCTTCCTCGACATGGCCGCGACTACGCCAGTTAGAAAATATTTGCCTTGCCAAATTACGGCTGGAGCAGATCAGGGCGCCGTTCGGCGGTCAACTCCGCGGACTGTTGGCGACGCCAGGCGGCGATCCGGCCGTGGTGACCGCTGAACAGGATGTCCGGTACCGGACGACCCCGCCATTGCGCTGGCTTCGTGTACACCGGGTACTCCAGCAGCCCGCCCTGGCTGAGTGCGTGCGACTCCTCCTGCAGCGACGCCGGGTTGCCCAACACCCCGGGCAACAGCCGGACGACCGCCTCGGTGATCGCCAGGGCAGCAACCTCTCCGCCGTTGAGTACGTAGTCACCCAGGCTCAGTTCCCGCACCCTGACCCGTGAGCTGGCCTCGTCGAGCACCCGTCGATCGATTCCCTCGTAGCGACCGCAGGCGAAGATGATGCGCTCGACCCCGGCCAGTTCGTGCGCGATGGCCTGGCTGAATCGTTCGCCGCTGGGGGTCGGGAAGACGATCACTGTCCCAGTGGCATCCTCGGGGTCGAGCAGTTCGTCGAAGCATTCGCCCCACGGCTCGGGTTTCATCACCATGCCTGCCCCGCCGCCGTAGGGGGTGTCGTCCACCGTGTGGTGGCGGTCGTGGGTCCAGCGGCGCAGGTCATGCACCCCCAGATCGACCACCTGATTTGCGATCGCCTTGCCGACCAGGGACAACTGCAGGGGTTGCAGGTATTCGGGGAAGATGGACACCACGTCGATGCGCATCACTCGGATTCGCCTTCTGGTTCCCGATCACTCACCGCGTCGTCGTCGATCAGCCCCGGCACCTCGGCCAGCTTGATCACGCCGGCGGCGAGATCCACCGAGGGAACCAGTTCGGAGACGAAAGGCACCAACCGCTCCGTACCGGCTGGTGTGTCGATCGCCAGCACGTCCTGGCGCGGAAGGTGCAGCACCTGGCGCACCACACCGACGTCGTTCCCGTCGGCGGAGGTCACTTTCAGCCCTACCAGCTGCCGATCGTAGAACTCGTCCTCGTCGGCGGGTGGCTGGTCGGGATCGACGTCGATGACCAGGACCTCACCTCGGGCTCGCTCGGCTGCGGTACGGTCGGCCAGCTCGACGAAGGAGACGATCAGTCGGCCCGACTGCCAGCGCGTGCTCAGGACGGTGCGGATGGTGCGCGAATCCTCCACCCGGAGCTTGGTGCCGTCGGCGAACCGGGTCTCGGGTTCGTCGGTGCGCAGTTCCACCGCCACCGCGCCACGGGTTCCGTTGGCGCGTCCCACGACGCCGACGACGACCTCCACACGTTGTGTCATCACAGCTCCCGTCGATGGTGCTTCGAACATGACGTGACGCCCCGATCCGTTCGGATTCGAGGCGTCACGAGATGGTGGTGGATCAGCGGCGTGGACCACGCTCGCCACGACGATCCACGTCGACGAAGTCAACGCGTACCTGTTCGCGGCCAGCAAGCGCGCCCACCACGGTGCGCAACGCGGAGGCGGTGCGACCCTGACGACCAATCACCTTGCCGATGTCGCTGGGGTGCACACGCACCTCCAGCATCCGACCGCGGCGAAGGTCCTTGTCCTTCACCCGGACGTCATCGGGGTTGCTGACGATGCCTTTGACCAGGTGCTCCAGCGCCTCGCCGAGCACGATCAGGCCTCGGTGGTCTCGGTCGACTGAGCAGCCTCAGGCTTCGCTTCGTCAGCCGGAGCCTCGTCGCCAGTCTTCTTCGACTTCCTGGACGACGAGATGGCGCCACTGGCCGACTCGTCCTTGGATTCGGCGAGCGCGGCGTTGAAGGCCGCCGTCTTGTCCTTCTTCTCCGGCTGCGGATCGATACCCGCAGGGGTCTTGTCGCCGGTGAACTGCTGCCAGTCACCGGAGCGCTTCAGGATCGCGACGACAGCCTCGGTGGGCTGAGCGCCCACGCCGAGCCAGTGCTGGACGCGCTCGGAGTTCACCCGGATCACCGAGGGATCATTCTTGGGGTGGTAGATGCCCACCTCTTCGATGGCCCGGCCGTCGCGCTTCTGGCGCGAGTCCATGATGACGATGCGGTAGTGCGGTGAGCGGATCTTGCCGAGCCGCTTGAGACGAATCTTGACAGCCACGTGTGTGGTTCTCCTGTGGGATGTGTCCGGGAACGTTCCCGGTACGAACGGGTGGGTCGGGAATCTCCTGTGGGGCAGGTGACGCACGGCCCGGATGGACCTGGTGTCCGCAGCGTGAGAGGGCACCGTGGACACAGATGCGCTTGCCATTCTGCCAGATGCCTCACATCGTGTGAAATCACCGGATCCTGATCCGCCCCGGATGATCGCCCCACACGCCCTAGGCGCCCTGCGGGACGATCCGCCGGTCGGGCCGGAAGACCACTTCGGGGTCCTTGCCCTCGTAGTCGAACTGGTGCAGGAAGGCTCGCATGGCATTCACCCGGGCGCGCTTCTTGTCGTTGCTCTTCACCACGATCCACGGCAGTGGCTCAGCAGTGCGGGCGAACATCTGCTCCTTCGCCTTGGTGTACTCGTCCCACTTGTCGAGGCTCTCCAGATCCATCGGCGACAGTTTCCACCGACGCACCGGATCGATCTGGCGGATCGCGAACCGGGTGCGCTGTTCGGATTGGGTGACCGAGAACCAGAACTTGGTGACGGTGGTGCCCGCTTCGGTGAGCATCTTCTCGAATTGCGGTGCCTGCTGCATGAAGACCTCGTGCTCTTCCTCCGTGCAGAAGCCCATCACCGGCTCGACACCGGCCCGGTTGTACCAGCTGCGATCGAACAGCACGATCTCTCCGGCGGTGGGCAGGTGCTGCACGTAGCGCTGGAAGTACCACTGCCCTGCTTCGGTGCTGGTCGGTTTGGTCAGGGCGACCACCCTCGATGCGCGCGGGTTCAGATGCTCGGTGAAGCGTTTGATGGTGCCGCCCTTGCCAGCAGCGTCACGACCCTCGAAGATGATCACGTGCCTGGCGCCGCTGTCCTGGCTCCAGTACTGGAACTTCAGCAGTTCGATCTGCAGCAGGTACTTCTCGACCTCGTAGGAGTTGCGGGTCATCAGATAGTTGTAGGGGTAGGCCTCGCGCCACGTCTCCACCGCATCGCCCCGGGAATCGATCAGCAGGGCGTCGTCGCCCTGCTCGTCACGGACCGTGTACCCTTCAGCACGCAGCTTGTCGATGTACTCACGCAGGTTCAACTTCTGAGGCATGTGACCTGCATACACGATGACGGCTGGAAAACCCACAACCGGATGAATCTGGAAGTCAGCACCGCACCGGATGACCGTTCAACACGATCAGCTGCGGGTGGGCGACGCCACCGGGATTCATTCGAGGGTCCTGGTCGTAGACGATCAGGTCCGCGGGGGCACCCTCGGAGATGCTCGGCCGACCGAGCCACTGCCGCGCCCGCCACGAGGCAGCGCCGAGCGCGAACTCCGCGCCCCCAATACCCACCAACAGCTCGATCTCTGCGGCGATCTGACCGTGCGGCACCGTTCCACCCGCGTCGGTGCCGGCGTACATCGGTACCCCGGCCTCATTGGCGTTGCGCAGTATCTGCACCCGCCGTGCGTACAGCTGCCTGAGGTGGCTGGCGTACGTCGGAAACCGTTCTTGGGCGGAGTCCGCGATGTCAGGGAAGTTCTCCAGGTTGATCATCGTCGGCGTGAGGGCTGTGTGGTTGTCGGCCATCAGCTGGATGGTGGCGTCGTCGAGGCCGGTTCCGTGCTCGATGCCGTCGATCCCGGCCCGCACCAGCTCAGCCACCGACTGTTCGCCGAAGCAGTGGGCGGTGACCTTCGCCCCCAGAGCGTGGGCGTGTTCGATGGCGGCTCGCGCCACGTCAGTCGGCCACAGCGGCTCGAGGTCGCCAGTGTTGCGATCGATCCAGTCGCCGACCAGTTTCACCCAACCGTCACCGGCCCGGGCCTGCTTCTCGACAGTGACGATCAGGTCCTCGGGCTCCACCTCGTCGGCGTAGTTGCGAATGTAACGCTTGGGACGGGCGATGTGACGCCCCGCCCGGATGATGTTGGGCAGGTCGTCACGGTCGTCGATCCATCTGGTGTCGGCGGGTGAGCCGGCATCGCGGATCAGCAAGGTGCCCGCGTCGCGGTCCTGCAGGGCTTGTTGCTCGGAGGTCTCGGCATCAACGGCACCCTTGGCGCCCAGGCCGATGTGGCAGTGGGCGTCCACCAACCCGGGCATCAGCCACCCGTCGTGCGCCAGAGTTGTCGCGTCCCGAACAGGATCGGTGCGGATCACACCGTCGCAGATCCACAGGTCGCGTGGCTCTTCGCCGGGGAGGAGCACACCATGCAGGTGGTAGCGCTCCGAGCTGCCAGCATCATCCGGGGCGAGAGCTGCTGCCCGGTGAGCGTGGGTGTGCTGATGAGGATGCTGATGAGCATGTGAATGGCCCATCAGCACATCATTCCACTGCTACCGCTTCGGTCCTGGCTGGTTGAACATCTTCTGCAGCTCGGGAGGCAACTCGAAGTCGCCCATCGCAGCCTGCATCTCCTCGGGACTGGCGCCCCGACCGAACGCCGCTGCCGGGTCAGCTGCCGGCTCGTTCTTCGGCTGGCGGCCCTGAGACATGGCAGCGCGCTTGGCCGGATTCCCGGGGCCCTTGCCCTTGGTCTTCTTCTTCGGCTGCTGCTTGCCGCGGCGGGCTCCGGGGCTGCCGCCCATGCCATCCCCACCGCCCATCATGCCGGCCATCGACTGCATCATCTTGCGTGCCTCGAGGAACCGGTTGACGAGTTGGTTCACGTCGCTGACCTGCACACCCGAACCCTTGGCGATGCGAGAGCGGCGGGAACCGTTGAGGATGCTGACGTCGGACCTTTCGGCGGGCGTCATCGAGTAGATGATCGCCTCGATGCGGTCTACCTCGCGCTCGTCGATGTTGTTGATCTGGTCCTTCATGGCACCCATGCCGGGCAGCATGCCGAAGATCTTCGACATCGGTCCCATTTTGCGCATCTGCTGCATCTGGGCGAGGAAGTCACCGAGACCGAAGCCCTTGCCCTTGCCGGTCATCAACTTCGCGGCAGCGGCCTTGGACTGTTCTACGTCAAAGGTC
>JAGXHS010000027.1 GCA_024636075.1 Propionibacteriaceae bacterium | reverse complement strand
TTGGCTTTCTGGCCAGTTGTCGAGTCGAGAAGATATGAGCATGTACGAGGCACTTTCCACCGAATGAGGTCTTTGTGCCCCTGGAAGGGCGTCGCCAGCTAGTACACCGTCGAGGTTGACGGCGTCCGCGACGTCAATGCTGCCTGCACCTACCGGCATCCGTCACCGGTTGCCCGCCGTATCAAGGAACCACATCGCGTTCTGGAGAGAAGTGAGCGAGGTCCACAACGGTTGAGTTCATTGGTTGTCATATTTAGCTCATCCCGGAGTGCGGGGTGCTCGACACCGGGCCCGAATGCGTACATGATTTGGCATACTCTGCTGCGAAAGGTACGCCATGCCCGCAACTCTCCGCCCCATGGCCGACTTCGACCTCACCGACCCGGCCAGCTACACGGCCCCCGAGTTGGAGGCCGACCTCGTGATGAAAGGCGGGATCACGAGCGGGCTGGTGTATCCGCTCGCAGCCAGCCGGCTCGCGACGCGCTACCGGCTCCGGTCGGTGGGCGGGGCGTCCGCTGGCGCGATCGCCGCCGCGCTCACCGGCGCAGCGGAGTACCGGCGACGGCACCCACGGCCGTCCGGCCCTGTCACCGACGGCGGAGCGGGGTTTTTGAAGCTGACCGAGATCCCAGACCTGATGGGTGCGAAGCTCTCCTCGCTCTTCGTACCCTCCGTCCCGCTCCGGCGCGCCTATGAGGCGTTCACCACGTGGTTGGAACCCGGGTGGGGCTTCGGGAAGAAGCTTCGTGTCACCCTCGTGAAGGTCGTCGGAGGCGCGCCGCTGCTGTTCGCGCTCCCGGTCGTGCTGGTGGTGGCGCTCGGCACCTGGGTGGCCGTCCCCCTGTTCGGCGTCGGCACAGCAAGTACGGTCACGGCCGCGGTCCTGCAACTCATCCTGTGGCTGCTCCTCGGGCTTGTCATCGGCCTGGTCGTGGCTGCGCTCCGGCTGGTGCTCCGCACCCTGAAGGACTTGCCGGCGAACGGTTTCGGCTTCTGCAACGGCCAGCCCGACCCAGCATCATTCGGCACCGACGTGCCGCTCACCCCGTGGCTGACGACGTGGCTCGACGAGGTCGCCGGGCTCGCCCCCGGCGAGGGTCCCCTGACGTTCGGGCACCTGTACGGAGCGCAGGCCTCCCAGGCCTTCCGTGACCTGCAGCTCGACACCCACCTCGCGGAGGAGTCGCCCCTGAAGCTGCGTGACTTCAACCCGGAGATCGACCTGAAGCTGATGACGACGTGCCTGAGTTGGGCGCGCCCTTACGCCCTGCCGTTTCGCACTCGCATCTTCCACTTCTGCCCCGAATGCTGGAAGCGTTACTTCCACGCACCGGTATTGGAAGCCCTGCTGGCGGGGTCGTCCCCGGCGTCCCTCGGCACGCAGCGGGTCAACGGCGAGCAGATGCCCATCAGCGATGCCTGCGTCCACCACCCGGACACAAAGGTGCGGGTGCTGCCCTCCGCGCCCGATCTGCCCGTGGTGGTCGGGGTCCGGATGAGCCTGAGCTTCCCGGTCTTGCTGAGCGCGATCCCTCTCCAGGCAGTGGATTACGGCCGGCAGGATCCCCACAAAGGCTTGGTGGAGCTGTGGTTCTCGGACGGCGGCATCACCAGCAACTTCCCCATCCACTTCTTCGACAGCATGTTGCCGACCCGGCCCACCTTCGGCATCAACCTCGCTGACAAGCATCCCGACACGGACGACATGGTCTACCTGCAGGAGACCAACCAGACCCGCTTCCCGCGGCTGAGGCCGATCACCTCCGTGATGGGCCTATTGTCCTCGGTCTTCAACGCGGCTCAATCCTGGGTCGACGGCATGGCGGTTCTCGCGCCGGGGTTCCGCGACCGTGTGGTGGAGCTGCGCACCGCGGAGGGCGAGGGGGGGTTGAACCTCAAGATGGAGCCCAGCACCATCACCGCGCTCGGCAAGCGGGGCGACGAGGCCGCGCAGGAGTTCGAGGACTTTGACTTCGACAACCATCGCTGGATCCGCTATCGGACGGCGATGGGTGATCTCACCGATCTGCTCGACCGCATGCACCGAGTCTTCCCCAGCTATCGCGGGTTCGTCGCCGACCGCGCCCCCGGTGCCTCGGGCTACCGCTTGGGTTCTCAGGCCGCGAGTGCGGCCGACCTCGCCGCCACCGAGCAGCTGATGGAGACGGCCGGGGCATGGGCCGCCCAGGACTACCCGGCCATGGGGGGCCCGCTCCCGAACCCACGGCCCATCCTGCGGGCGGTGCCACGCCAGTAGCGAAAGGGCTGGAGCGATGACCCTCGACGAGGGGCCCGCCTTCGGATCCGACAGCCCGGTCACCCCACATTGCCGGTCACGGAGTCTACCCGAGCACCAGAGCGGGCCAAGCCGCCAGCTGTGTGTGGCGCCTGTCCCAACCCCAGCCGGCGGCAGCAGCTTCGGAAATCTCCCGCTGGACTTTCGCCGTAGAGCGCTATCGGAGTCGACAGAAGGCTTCGACCTGGTCGGTTTCTCCGGAGACGATGAGTTCGTCGCCCGAGTGGATCACGGTCTCGGGAACCGCGTAGATGAAGGCTTCCTTCTCCCGTTTCACCCCCACAACGGTGACGTCGTTCTCGGTGCGCACCAGTGAATCGCGCAACGGTTTGTCCCAAGTCATGCTCGGTGACCGAGTGCGGGCCATGGCGAAGCCATCCTCGAACTCGAAGAAATCGATCATGTAGCCCGACACTGCGTGGGCCACGCGTCGGCCGGTCGAAGCTTCGGAGTAGATCACGTGGTGGGCGCCGATGCGCTCCAGGATCGAGCCGTGCGCTTTGGTGGCGGCCCGCGCCCAGATCTCCTTCACACCGCATTCAGACAAGGCCAGTACCGTCATGATCGACAGTTCCACCTGGCTGAGCGCGACGACGGCCTTACGGATGTGGGCTATGCCGATTTGTTCAAGGGCTGCCTGGTCGGAGGAATCCATCTCGATGACGTGGGTGAAGTCGTCGGCATAGTGCACCGCTCGGGCGTGGTCGTCGGTGACGGCGATCAGCGGCACGTCCATTCCCTTGAGGGATCGGGCAACTGCCGAGCCGAACAGCCCTAGTCCGACAACCAGGACCGTCTCTTCGCTGATCTTGCGATCGCGTGATCTACCCAACAATTGGCTGCTCCTCTGGTAGTCGGTAGCGGCGGTGCCGGGCCCGGACAGCGAGCGCGGTTCCCACCGAGATGGTTCCCACCCGTCCCACGTACATCAGAACCATGAGGACGACTAGAGATTCGGGACTCAGTAGAGGGGTGATGCCGGTGGACAGACCCACAGTACCGAAGGCTGAGATGGTTTCGAAGAGCACCTCCTGGAGGGTGAAGCGCTCGTCGACGACGATCAACAAGGTGGCCAGGCTCACGGCGACGCCGCCGAGGAGGATGATCGCCATCGCCGAACGCTGCACGACGTTGGGGATGGCCCGGTGGGCGACGACAACTTGATCCTCGCCGCGCATTTCAGCCACAACGGTGGCGATGACGATCCCGACGGTGCCTACCTTGACGCCGCCAGCGGTACCAGCCGAACCGCCGCCGATGAACATCAGCAGGTAGGACGAGAAGATGGTGGATTCGCTGGCGGCGCCGTAGTCGATGGTGTTGAATCCGGCCGTCCGCGGAAAGACACCTCCGGCCAGGGAGGCGAGCAACTTGTCACCGACCGGCATCGCCCCGATGGTGGCAGGGTTCTGCCACTCGAACAGGGCGAAAGCCAGAATCCCCACCCCGAGCAGGACCAGGGTTCCGTAGATCGTCAATCGGGCGTGCGCCGACCACTTGGAAGGGCCTCGCGTCCGCCAACGGGCGAGTTCGAACAGTACGGGGAATCCAATACCGCCCAGGATGATGGCCAGGCAAATGGGGACGACGATGCCGGGATCACCGACGAAGCCCATCAGGTTGTCGCTGAACAGAGAGAAGCCGGCGTTGTTGAAAGCTGAGATCGCGTGGAAAATGCCGTACCAGGCGGCGGTACCCCAGCCGTCGGTGTAGCGGCGGAAGCTCAGGGTCAGCATTGCGGCGGTGACCGCTTCGACCGCGAGCATGACGGCAGCGATCCGGGCGGGCAGGCGGAGGGCGGCTGACAGGTTCCGTTGGTGGAGTTCTTGACCGGCCAGCAGCGAGGCCTGCAGGGAGATTCGACCGGTGGCGACCAGAGTGAGGAAGCTGGCCACGGTGACGATACCGAAGCCCCCGACTTGGAAGAGAGCCATGATCACGACCTGCCCGAAGGGGCTCCAGTAGGTCTGGGTGTCGACAGTGACCAGTCCGGTGATACAGATGGCCGAGACCGAGGTGAAGGCCGCGTCGACCAAAGCAGGGGAGTGTCGGCTGCTGGTGGAAGCGGGCAACATGAGCAGGGCGGCGCCGGCCGCGATGGCCACGAGATACACCCCGGGGATCACTCGCGACGGGTGGCCCAACCAACGAGTTAGCCGCACAAAACGATGATAAGGCTGAGGTAGAGGTTGTGAGGTGGAGCGAGCGTAAGTGCTGGGACGTGGCACCTCTGGGGAGACCGCGTGATCGGAGGCTGAATTGCCCGCTGGGTCAGTCGGCGGCCCCGGTGCGACGAAGCACCTCGCTGAGTCGTTCCGCAGCGGCGATCACAGCCGGGGCGTGCAGTCGACCCGGTTGACGGGTCAGACGCTCAATCGGGCCGGAAACGCTGAGGGCAGCGATCACCTTGCCGGAGGGGGAACGCACCGGGGCTGAAACAGAGGCGACTCCGGCTTCGCGCTCGGCAACCGACTGGGACCAGCCCCGCCGACGGACCGTCGAGAGCGCCACCGCGCTGAAGTTGGCGTGGTCCAGTCCGCGCTGCACCCGGTCCGGCTCGTCCCAGGCCAACAGCACCTGTGCCGCAGAGCCTGCTGACATCGTGAGGTGTGATCCGATCGGGACCGTGTCACGCAAACCACTCGGCCGCTCGGCAGCCGCGGCGCAGATGCGGATGTCGCCTTGACGGCGGAACAACTGGGCAGATTCGCCGGTGATGTCCCGCAGTCGCGCCAGGATGGGTCCAGCAGTGGCCAGCAGTCGATCCTCACCAGCCGCGGACGCCAACTCCGACAGTCGAGGTCCGAGGACGAAACGTCCCTGCAGGTCCCTGCCGACGAGTCGGTGGTGTTCCAGGGCCACGGCCAACCGGTGTGCCGTGGGGCGTGCCAGTCCGGTGGCCGTCACCAACCCCGCCAGGGTGGTGGGCCCGGTCTCGAGTGCCGTCAGCACCAGGGCCGCCTTGTCCAGAACACCGACACCGCTAGTTTCGTCCATATGGCGAGATTAGCATCTCGCAATTTGATATGCCAAGCGCTAGTCTGTTTTTCTCACTGCAGGACAATCTAGACCGAGCTTCACCACGACAGAACAGGACAGCCCATGGGCAAGACGCTCAGCGAGAAGGTATGGGACGCGCACGTCGTGCGTCAGGCCGAACGGGAACCGGATCTGCTCTACATCGACCTCCATCTGGTGCACGAAGTGACCAGTCCGCAGGCTTTCGAGGGCCTGCGAATGGCGGGGCGCTCGGTGCGGCGTCCCGATCTCACATTGGCGACCGAGGACCACAACACCCCGACGCTCAACATCGATCGACCGATCGCCGATCCCGTCTCGCGGACCCAGGTGGACACCCTGCGCAAGAATGCTGCTGACTTCGGTGTTCGCATCCACTCTCTGGGTGACAAGGACCAGGGCGTGGTGCACATCATTGGCCCCCAGCTGGGCATCACGCAGCCGGGGATGACGATCGTCTGCGGTGACTCGCACACCTCCACCCACGGAGCGTTCGGGGCCATCGCCTTCGGTATCGGAACCTCCGAGGTGGAGCATGTGCTGGCGACCCAGACGCTGCCCCAGTCGCGACCCAGGACGATGGCGGTCAACATTGAGGGAGACCTGCCTGATGGGGTCACCGCCAAGGATCTCGTGCTGGCGTTGATCAGCAAGGTGGGCACCGGCGGAGGACAGGGCTACATCGTGGAGTACCGCGGCAGCACCGTCGAGAGCCTGTCGATGGAGGGTCGGATGACGATCTGCAACATGTCGATCGAGTGGGGCGCCAAAGCTGGTCTGATGGCTCCCGACGAGACGACCTTCAACTACATCATGGGGCGTCCGCACGCACCGGAGGGGAAGCAGTGGGACGCCGCCGTGGAGTACTGGCGGACGCTGCGAAGCGACGACGACGTGACCTTCGACCGCGAGGTCGACATCGATGCCAGCGCCTTGACGCCCTTCGTCACGTGGGGAACCAACCCCGGCCAGGGAGTGCCACTCGGTGCTGACGTGCCCAGCCCATCCGATTTCACCGACCCGGGGGACATTGCCGCCGCGGAGCGTGCGCTGGAGTACATGGCGCTGACGGCGGGAACACCGATGCGTGAGATCACCGTCGACACGGTCTTCCTCGGCTCGTGTACAAACGGCCGGATTGAAGACCTGCGGTTGGCCGCCTCCGTCCTCAGGGGGGAGAGGATCGCTGAAGCGGTCCGGATGCTGGTGGTGCCGGGGTCGGCGCGCGTCCGTCTGCAGGCCGAATCCGAGGGTCTTGACCAGGTGTTCCTGGACGCTGGAGCCGAATGGCGGGCTGCTGGCTGCTCGATGTGTCTCGGCATGAACCCCGACCAACTGGCGCCGGGGGAGCGCGCGGCGTCCACCTCGAACCGCAACTTTGAGGGCCGACAGGGCAAGGGTGGACGTACTCATCTGGTGAGCCCGGCCGTCGCCGCCGCCACCGCCATCACCGGCCGCCTCAGTTCGCCAGCCGATCTGGCACTGGCTCGCTGATCTGGACAACAGGAGACATCATGGACAAGTTCACCTCGCACACCGGCATTCCGGTGCCACTTCGGCGCAGCAACGTCGACACCGACCAGATCATCCCGGCCGTGTACCTGAAGCGGATCACCCGGACCGGATTCGAGGACGGATTGTTTGCGGCTTGGCGCAACGATCCCGACTTCGTGCTCAACACCGAGCCCTATGATGTCGGCACCGTGCTCATCGCCGGCCCGGACTTCGGTACCGGTTCGTCACGCGAGCACGCGGTGTGGGCGCTGCAGAACTACGGATTCCGCGTCGTCATCGGCGCCCGGTTTGGCGACATCTTCCGATCGAATTCGGGGAAGGCCGGCCTGCTGGTAGCGCAGGTCACCCCGGAGGTGGTGGAAAGCCTGTGGGGTTTCGCCGAGCAGAATCCCGGCACAGTGATCACGATCGATCTCGAAGAGCGCAGCATCACTGTTGGCGAGCAGAGCTTCGACTTCGAGATCGACGACTACACAAGGCACCGTCTGTTGGAGGGTTTGGACGACATCTCCTCGACGCTGCGACACGCGGGAGAAATCGACCAGTACGAGAGCACACGTCCGGATTTCAAACCGGCAGCTCTTCCGATCCGCACCGCAGGCTGATTCTCAGCAAGCGATCAGGCGTCCCACGCTGCTTGGGTTCGGGACTCTTATCGTTTGCTGAGGGTCCACGGCCACAGGATGGGTTCGCTTTCATCTATTCCAATAACTACATACCTTTGTTGTAGTCATCCCACAAGACGGGGGGACGATCCGGCGTCGGGGGGATTCCGGAACGTGACGAAGGGGACTTGTCGTGAACAAGGCAGAATTGATCGGATCCTTGGCTGGGGATCATTTCGGGGCAAACAAGGCCGCGGCGACGCGCGCACTGAACGCGGTGGTCGAGTCGATCTCCAACGGACTGGTCGACACCGGCAGGGTGTCGATCACCGGCTTCGGGGTCTTCGAAGTCACTCACCGCGATGCGCGGATGGTTCGCAACCCCCGCACCGGAGAACGCAAGCAAGCTGACGCGGTGGATCTGCCACGATTCCGTCCGGGAAGCGACCTCAAGGAGCGCGTCAACAAGGCCAGCAAGTAGCGTCACCTCGCCCGTCGGCTCCGCTCGACCAGGATCCCACCACACGGGCGCGACGGGTGCACTAGTCTCTTCAGACAGCGTCTGCGCAGAGTTGTCTGCGCAGAGTTATTGGGCCGCGCTGGGGGAGGGGACGTGATGCGTCGAAGTCGACGATCACTCGCGCAGGTGAACCAGGAGCCGGCGCAGGCGGTCTACCGGTCGTTGGGGCGGGCCGTGCACGCCATGATGACCCTGCTGGTCTGGCGGGATTGGCGCCACCATGAGCGCGTCCCGCAATCAGGTGGTGTGCTCTTCATCTCCAACCACATCTCCTACTTCGATCCACTGGCCGTGGGCGACTACCTGATCTGGTCCGGGCGCTGGCCCCGGTTTCTGGGGAAGGCCGAGATCTGGTCGGTGCCGGCGCTGGGCTGGCTGGCGCGGAGTTGCGGTCAGATTCCGGTACAACGAAACAGCCCACGAGCCGTAGACGCGTTGGCTGCCGCGGGGGACGCGATCGCTCAGGGGAAAGCTGTCCTCATCTATCCCGAAGGCACGGTCACAGCTGACCCGGACACCTGGCCCATGACTGCCCGCTCCGGCGCTGCCAGGCTGGCGCTCACCACACGGTGCCCGGTGGTGCCGGTCGGGCAGTACGGGGCCAATCTGGTGATGCCCGGGAAGCGGCCCAGCTTCCCACGGTTCTTCCCTCGCAAGACGATGCGGGCACTCGCCGGCGAGCCGCTCGACCTCTCGGACCTGCAGCAGCGTTATGACGAGGGTGATCGATCCGCTGTCCGCGAAGCGGGCGAGCGTTTCATGGATGCGATCACTGACCTGGTCTCACGACTACGCGAGGAGGAACCACCGGAGGGTCGCTACGACATTCGCGTGGGACGTCGACTGCCCCGACTCGAACGACCGGCGCCCGATCTGCCTCCTGACCCGTAGGGTGGTGGCTGTTCTCAGCAAGCGCCTCTCCATCGGGTGGGCAGGAAAGGAATGAGATGACTGATCGCATTCGCGTGGCGCTGTTCTTCGGTGGGCAGTCAGCCGAGCACGGAGTTGCCTGTCTCACTGCGGCATCGGTCGTCGAGGCAATCGACACCGAGCGCTTCGACGTCGTTGCGGTCGGCATCACCCGGTCCGGTCGTTGGCGTCGAATGGGCGTCGATGAGGTCGCCGCCATGAAGAGCCTCCACGGTCAATTGCCCTCCGTTGGCGAGGACGGGCTTGAAGCGGTCCTGTTCGTCGGCGATGACGGCCAGCGGATGATTGCCACCCGACAGGGTGAGCAGCTGCTGGAGCAGCAGCCGGTGGACGTGGCGCTTGCCCTGCTGCACGGTCCGTTCGGTGAGGACGGCACCATTCAGGGCCTGTTCGAGGTGATGGGTCTGCCCTACGTCGGCTCCGGAGTCACCAGCAGCGCCGTAGCAATGGACAAGCACCTGATGAAGGTGCAGTTGTCGGCTGCCGGTGTTCCGGTCGGCCCCTACTCGGTGATCCAGCCGGCGGAATGGCTCCGCGATCCCGCCGCCTGCCTGGATGCGGCGTCGTCGCTGCACTTTCCGGTGTTCGTGAAGCCGGCCCGCGGTGGCTCGTCGATCGGGATCACCAAGGTGGACGAACCGTCCGGCCTGACCCGAGCAATCGAAGCGGCCAGGGAACATGACCCCAAAGTCATCATCGAGCAGGGCGTGATGCACGCCCGCGAGATCGAGTGCGCTGTGTTGCAGGGTCGGGGGCAGGGCGAGCCGCGCACCTCGCCGGTGGGTGAGATCAGGATGCTGTCCGGCGACTCCTTCTACGACTTCGACGCGAAATACCTGCCCGAAGCGCAGGTCGCCCTCGACATTCCTGCCGAGCTCGACGACGACATCGTCGAGAAGGTGCAACGTCTTGCGTCGCGGACGTTCACGGTGATGGGGGCCGAGGGGCTGGCCCGAGTTGACACCTTCGTCACTGACGGGGGCCATGTGCTGGTCAACGAGATCAACACGATGCCCGGGTTCACCGAGTTCTCGATGTTCCCCCAGCTCTGGCGCCAGGGTGGTCTCAGCTATGCCGAATTGATCGGCGAACTGATCGAGCTGGCTCTGGCACGCCCGATCGGGCTTCGCTGATTCGTCATTGACAGGGGCGCAGCTCCGCAACCTGCTTGACGGCTGTTGACAGGTCGATCAGCGCGTCCGCCTGCGGCGCATGATCCGAGGGAACAGTGACCTCGACGGTGGTTGCTCGCCCGATCGTGAAGAAGCGGTACTCGGCCGGCTCCTCGATGGTGAACCAGCCGACGCCATTCAGCAGATCGCAGCGTGAGGTCGGCTTCAGCTCCGCGGGCGGCTGAACACCACATCGCAGCACGATGGCAGGATCGCCCCACTGGGCTGTGAGCGCGGTGCGGGTGCTGAGTTCCTGGTCAGCAACCTCGTCGGGCAGCGCGCGCATCAATGCGGCGCACTGTGCCGCGGCGCCGGGATCAGGGCTGGGTTCGGGGACGCTTTGATTGGCACCGCAGCTGACCAACAGGGTGACGATTGCCAACGGCGCCACACGCTTCAAACGGCAGGAGTGCAGTGTGGTGCCTTTCTGGAAGGTCGCAGATGCGGACCACAAAGTCTCAAATGTTGACGATCGGGCAGGTCACCGTGCGAGTGATTCCGGGCACGATCTGGACCTTCGCGACGACCAGCTGGCCGAGTTCATCGACCGATGCCGCTTCGGCCCGCACGATCACGTCGTAGGGACCCGTGACGTCCTCGGCGCGGACCACCCCGTCCAGATCCCTGATCGCCATGGCCACCTCGGCCGCCTTGCCAACATTGGTCTGCACCAAGATGTATGCCTGAACCATCTCGAACTCCTTCCACCCGCCGGGCAGCGGTGTAAGTGACAAACGCTAGCGTGTTGTCATGAACCAAGTGGGTGGTCCGGCCAGCGGTGACTCCACCGTGGCCGATTTGGGAGAGTTCTCGCTCATCTCGCAGTTCACTCGTGGCCTGCAGATGTCACCGGCAGTCTCCCTGGGGCCGGGCGACGACGCCGCGGTGTTCCTGGTCAATGGCTCCGCCGTGTGCAGCGTCGACATGCTCGTCGAAGGTGTCCACTTTCGCCGTGACTGGTCAGACCCGACGCATATCGGGCGCAAGGCGGTGGCGGTCAACGCCGCCGATCTCGAGGCCATGGGTGCATTCGGAGTGTCGATGGTGGTGGCGCTGGGCCTGCCACCGGAGTTGTCGGTGCCGTGGGTGCGGGAATTCTCCACCGGGCTCCGTGAGGAGGCCGAAGCAGCGGGTGTGGTCGTCGTCGGCGGTGACGTCACGGCAGCCCGCGACATCACCATCAGTGTGACGGTGATCGGCGAGACCCGAGGTCTGCCAGTCGTGACCCGCTCTGGCGCTGCACCGGACCAACTGGTCGCGGTCAGGGGACGTCTGGGCTGGTCGGCGGCCGGTCACTCGGTGCTGAGCCGGGGATTCCGTTCGCCCCGGGTTGCTGTCGAAGCGCACCGGGTTCCCCAGGTGCCCTATGGACAAGGAGCAGTCGCCGCGATGGCGGGCGCCACAGCGATGATCGACGTCTCCGACGGACTGCTGGCCGATCTCGGTCACGTCGCTCGGGCCAGTGGCGTCACCATCGACCTGGACAGCTCGGCACTGCCGATCGATGAACCCCTGGTCACCGTGGCTGCAGCCACCGGCGTCGATCCACTCACCTTCGTCCTGAGCGGCGGCGACGACCATGCACTGGTCGCGTGTTTCAGTGTCGGCGACGTGCCGATGGGCTGGACCATCATCGGTCGTACCGTTGCCGTGCCAACCCATGCTGAACCGACCGTGCTGGTTGACGGTGAGCTGGCGCCACGTGAGCGTGGTTGGGAACACTTCCGCACCTGACATGGCGTGAGGCTAGGTCTGGGAGCTGTGATTTGTTAGCCTCATGAGTATGGCGACCCGCGCGTCTTCCCCACCGCGGTCCCGTGGCAGCAGTCCCAGCAAGTCGAAGGCAGCCACTGGCTCGCGGTCAGCAGGAAGCAAGAAGAAGACACCCGCCCGCTCCACCACCCGCAGTGGTCAGCGGAGTCGCAAGCCTGCTCGCAAGGGGCCACATCCGATTCCTCGAGCCGTCGGGTCGATTTGGCGTGGAATGGCGCACCTGCTGGGTTCAGGGGCGCGAGCGATCGGGCACGGGGCACGTGACGTGGACCCGAAGCTGCGTCGTGACGGCGCCGGGCTGTTCCTGGTGGGGATCGCGATCATCCTCGGTGCCCAATTCTGGTTCGGGCTGCCCGACCCGGTAGGACACGGCATCGAGGTCGGGGTGTCCACCATCTTCGGCGCGCTCAGTTATGCCCTCCCGTTGTTGGCGCTGACGATGGCTTGGCGGACCCTTCGTCACCCCGAACGCAACGGTGCCGCCGGGCGTCAGGTGGTCGGATGGAGTTCGCTGATGCTGGGCGTCCTGGGCTTGGTGAACCTCGCCCATGGCCTCCCGCGACCGGACGATCCGGTGGCGCTGCGGGCCGCCGGTGGGATGCTCGGCTTCATTTCGTCCAGCCTGCTCGCTGATCTGGTGACGGTGTATGTCGCCATTCCACTGCTGGTTCTGTTGACCGGCTTCGGCGTGGTTGTGATCATCGGAATTCCGATCTACGAGTTGGTCGATCGCGCGATCGAGGCCCGCCACGCGGCCAAGGAGCGCCGCTTGGAGCGCCGGCAGCGGCGCCCAGCGCTCAGTTACCGTACCGACCAGGCCTACGACACCCCGATCGTCGGGGAACTCGCCGACGACGAGGACGACACTGTCACCGCACCGCGCGCCCTGGAGTTGGAGGCCAGCAAACCCAAGCAGCGCGTCGATGGGACTGACGCCCCGCTCACCGCTGGGCTGGGTCCGAACCAGGTGCAGGTGAACACCGAACTCGAGGCTCCGCTGCACACCCCGGTGCCGCAGCGGGTCGAGCAACTTCAGCTCTCCGGCGACGTGCAGTACACCCTGCCGGACACGGCTCTGCTCAAGCCGGGCAGCGTGCCGAAAGCGCGGTCCGAAGCGTCCGACATGGTGGTGGGTCGGCTCTCGGAGGTGCTGCGCCAGTTCGACATCGACGCCACCGTCACCGGTTACACCCGTGGGCCGACGGTGACCCGCTACGAGGTCCAGCTGGGCACGGCCGTCAAGGTGGAGAAGGTGACTGCGCTCAGCAGGAACATCTCCTACGCCGTGGCGTCCCCGGACGTGCGGATCCTGTCGCCGATCCCCGGCAAATCGGCGATCGGCATCGAGATTCCCAATGCCGACAAGGAAGTCGTCTCGCTGGGCGATGTACTGCGCTCGCAGCGGGCCCGAAACGACCACCACCCGATGGTGGTGGGGCTCGGCAAGGACGTCGAGGGCGGCTTCGTGATCGCGAACATGTCCAAGATGCCGCACCTGCTCGTCGCGGGCGCCACCGGCTCCGGCAAGTCCAGCTTCGTCAACGCGCTGATCACCTCGGTGATGATGCGCGCCACGCCGGACGAGGTGCGGATGCTGCTGGTTGATCCGAAGCGGGTCGAGCTGAACCACTATGAGGGCATCCCGCACCTGGTGACTCCGATCATCACCAACCCGAAGAAGGCCGCCGAGGCCCTCAGCTGGGTGGTGCGTGAGATGGACATGCGCTACGACGATCTGGCCGGTTTCGGATTCCGTCACGTCGACGACTTCAACAAGGCCGTCCGCTCGGGACAGGTGAAGCTCCCGGCGGGATCCGAACGCGTCCTGGCGCCCTACCCGTACCTGCTGGTCGTTGTCGACGAGTTGGCCGACCTGATGCTGGTGGCGCCACGCGACGTCGAGGACTCGATCGTGCGGATCACCCAGCTGGCTCGTGCCGCCGGAATCCACCTGGTGCTCGCCACCCAACGTCCCTCGACCGATGTGGTGACGGGCCTGATCAAGGCCAACGTGCCGTCGCGGTTGGCGTTCTCCACCAGCTCGATGACAGATTCCAGAGTCATCCTGGACAGCCCCGGCGCCGAGAAGCTCGTCGGCCAGGGCGACGGGCTGTTCCTGCCGATGGGCGCCTCCAAACCGATCCGGGTGCAGGGTTCATGGGTGACGGAGTCAGAGATCCGCCACGTGGTGGCACAGGTTTCGGGTCAGCTGACGCCGCAGTACCGCGAAGACGTCACTGCGCCGACGAGCAGAGCCGGCAAAGTTGCAGAGGACATCGGGGACGATCTGGAGCTGGTGCTGGACGCAGCGCGACTCGTCGTGGAACTCCAACTGGGCTCCACCTCCATGCTGCAGCGCAAGCTGCGCGTCGGCTTCGCGAAGGCGGGACGGCTGATGGACATCCTCGAAACCAGAGGTGTGGTCGGCCCGTCCGAGGGCTCCAAGCCGCGTGACGTGTTGGTCAAGCCCGACGACCTTGAGGATGTGCTGGCCAACCTGACCAACGGCTGATGGGTGATACTGGTCGCAGCATGGCCTCAGGCCCCGCATTGACCTCAGGAATCGAATTGACCTCGGAAACCGAAGTGACCCCTGTCCACATCGTCAGTTTGGGCTGCGCCCGAAACGATGTCGATTCCGAGGAACTCGCCGGCCGGTTGGAGGCTGGCGGTTTCCGACTGGTCGATGACGCCGGGACCGCTGCGGCGGTGCTGGTGAACACCTGTGGTTTCATCGAGCAGGCGAAGAAGGATTCAGTCGATGCCTTGCTCACGGCCGCCGACCAGAAATCCGACGGCGTCACCCAAGCCGTGGTAGCCGTGGGGTGCATGGCCGAACGCTACGGTCAGGAACTCGCCGAATCGATGCCGGAGGCCGACGCGGTGCTCGGCTTCGACGACTACACCGACATCGCCGACAGACTGCGGCGGATCATGGCGGGTGATCGTCCAGCCGCCCACGTCCCCCGTGACCGGCGTCAACTGCTGCCCATTTCGCCGGTGGCGCGCAGGGGCGCGCAGGTGGCCGCCCCGGGGCACGGAGCGCCAGGGGTTCGCGGGGACCATCAGGACCTGCCGGCCGGGATGGCGCCGAGCTCGGGCCCACGGGCACCGATCCGGCGGCGGCTGGGCAGCAGCCCCTCAGCGCCGCTGAAGATCGCCTCCGGCTGTGATCGACGATGCAGCTTCTGCGCCATCCCGGCCTTTCGCGGGGCATATCTGTCAAGAACCCCGGAGGAGATCGTGGCAGAGGCAGAATGGCTCGCTGAGCACGGGGTTCGCGAACTGTTCCTGGTCAGTGAGAACTCGTCCTCGTATGGGAAGGACCTGGGTGATCTCCGCCTGATGGAGCAGCTGTTGGCCCGCTTGTCCGACGTCTCCGGAGTCGAGTGGATCAGGGTCTCCTACCTGCAACCAGCGGAAATCCGGCCATCGCTGCTGGACGCGATGCTGCAGACGCCCAAAGTGGTTCCGTACTTCGATCTGTCCTTCCAACACGCATCGCCGGGCCTGCTGCGACGGATGCGTCGTTTCGGTGATCCGGAGAGTTTCCTGTCACTGATCGAGAGGATTCGCACGTCGGCGCCATCCGCCGGTATCCGCAGCAATGTGATCATGGGCTTTCCCGGAGAGACCGACGACGATGTGCAGATGCTCACCGACTTCCTGGTCGAGGCCCGGTTGGACGTCGTCGGTGTGTTCGGCTACTCAGACGAAGAGGGAACCGAGGGCGTCGGCCTCGATGGGCACGTCGACCCAGATGAGATCGAGGCCCGGCGGGCCCATGTGGCTGATCTCGTCGGCTACCTGTGCGAGGATCGTGCCGCCGAGCGGATTGGTGAGCGGGTGCAGGTGCTGGTGGAGGACACCGACGACGGTGTCGTCGGACGTGCCGCCCATCAAGCTCCGGAAGTCGAGGGCAACACTCAGCTGGTGGGTGGTTCGGCAGCGGTCGGGGAACTGGTGTGGTCCACCGTCACCGACTCCTACGGCATTGACCTGCTGGCTGCCGCGGACTGAGCCGGCGGACGCTGCGGGGGACGTTTTCCCGTTTGCTCGGTCAAATTTCCCCTTTTGGGCCAGATGTCTGGCTATTTTCCCGTTTTCTCGGTCAATTGTGCGTTTGGAAAATGCCCGTTGCCGAACCCACAAATGCTCAACGCACCCCCAAAATGGCGCGGGAGCAGTGTGGCAGCCCGGTTCACGGGCTACATTTGATCGGGTAGCCGTTCGCTGGATCCGAGGAGCAGTGTTGACCATCCAGAGCCGACCTTCGCCGTTCCTGCGTCAGTTGCCCAACATGCTCACCTGGCTGCGCTTGCTGATGGTGCCGCTGTTCGCGTGGATGCTGCTGTCCCATCCAGAGGACCAGGGCTGGCGCCTCGCCACCACGGTCGTGTTCTTGATCGCGATCGCCACCGACTTCGCTGATGGCAAGATCGCCCGTAAGTACGATCTGGTGTCCACCTTCGGGAAGCTGTGGGATCCGATCGCTGACAAGGCGTTGACCGGGATGGCCTTCCTCGGGTTGAGCATTCTGGGTGAGCTGCAGTGGTGGGTCACCATCATCATCCTGGTGCGGGAGTGGGGCATCACCCTGCTGCGGTTCGTGATCCTGAAGTACGGGGTGATGGCCGCGAACCGTGGTGGCAAGGCGAAGACAGCCGTTCAGGCCGTGGCGCTCCCGCTGTACCTGCTGTGGCTGCCCGGGTTGCCGGACCCGATCCAATGGGTGGCCTGGTTCCTGATGGGTGTCGCCAGAGCGTCGCGGTTAACCGATGGGCAACAGAAAGGTTTAGTGACCAGTGAGCAATGACATGCACTACAGACGACTAG
>JAGXHS010000026.1 GCA_024636075.1 Propionibacteriaceae bacterium | reverse complement strand
GCTCGGCGTCGAGGGGCGCGGCGCCGGAGAGGATGTATTCGATCCGGCCGCCCAGCAGGGCGCGCAGCCGGGCGAAGAACAGCCGGTCGAACACGCGCCGGCGCACGGTGAGCCACGGGGACGGCCGCGCCGTGGGGTCGTCCTGGAGGCGCTCGGCGAACCGGCCCCACGAGACCGCGGTGGCCTGCGCTGCGGCCCACACCGGGCCGAGGCGCTTGCGGGCCGCTGCGGCCGCGGCCGCAGCCTGCACCTTCTGGAGCACCCGAGGAACCACCACCAGGAAGGTGGGACGCAGCACCGCCAGCGAAGGCACGACCTCGCGCGGATCGGCAAGGTGGGCGATCCGCATGCCTTTGGCCAGGCAGATCAACTGGAGGGCGCGCGCCAGCACGTGGGCCAGCGGCAGGAAGATGATCGTGTTGCCGTCTGGCTTGACCACTTCGGTGTAGGCAAGGGCGATGTTGAACACCTGGAGCACGAAGTTGCCGTGCGTGATCAGGGCTCCCTTGGGCGCGGCGGTGGTCCCCGAGGTGTAGACGATTGTAGCGAGAGTGTCGAGGTCCGCTCGCCTGCGGCGCTCCTCCAGTACCTGCTCTCCGACCGCGTCGGCGCGTCCCTCGAGGTCGTCGAGGTCATGGCCTGGGTCGGCGTCCATCGTCCACACACCCAACGCGTCCCCGCCCCGCGCGGCCAACGCGTCCCGCAGCAGGTCGGCCTGCGCCGCGGAGCCGGCCAACCCGAGCCTGACGGCGGCGTCGGCGACAATGGTCTCGACCTGGCCAGCGGCGGAGGTGCCGTAGACGGGCACCACCACCGCACCAGCGAACCAGCACGCCATCTCGGCCACCGCCCACTCGTAGCGGGTGTCGGCCATGATCGCGACCGCGTCGCCGGGCTCCGTCCCCACCGCGACCAGCCCGCGTCCCAGGAGGCGCACCCGGGCGACGAACTCGGCGGTCGTCACCGGCCGCCACGGTCCGGTCACCGGCGCTCCCTGGGCACGCACCTCGAACGCGACGTGGTCGGGCGACTCCGCGAGCCGCGCGAGCAGCAAGTCGGTGGCATTGCGGCAAACTCCAGCCCCGGCCAGCAGCGGCGTGCTCACTTCACGCGGCGGCCCTGGTGGCTCGGGCGGCATCGGCGTGCCACGCACCTGCGTCATCATTGGCAGCTCTTTCCTCTCACCGCCATCTTGGCGCGCTATTGGCGAGGATTGGGCACCCCGCGCGGGAGTTGGTGGGATCGTCGAGATGCACCGGTTCGTGTGCCGGTCGGGTAGAGAGGGATGGATCGGGATGACGAAGGCCGAACGCCAGTCGCTGATCGCCGTGCCGCTGGTGGTCCTGCTCGGAGCCGGCCTGGCTGCGGCTGGGAGCCAGGGAGGTGCGACCGTGGGTGACCTGGCTGTGTTCGCGGTCGCGGTCGCGACCGCCTTCGTAATCCAGTGGGTGGTCCTCGTGCCGTCCTATATCGCCCGGACCGAGCGGTTCTTCGACCTCACCGGCAGTTTCACCTACATCGTGGTGACCCTCGGCGTGCTGCTGCGCGCCGGCAGCTGGGACGCCCGGCGGGTGCTGCTGGCCGTCCTCTTGCTGGTGTGGGCCGTCCGACTGGGCGCCTTCCTGTTCGGGCGGGTCAGCCGCAGCGGCGCGGACGACCGGTTCGACGAGATCAAGGGCTCGTTCCCCCGGTTCCAGGCCGTCTGGACGATCCAGGGACTGTGGGTCAGCGTCACCGCAGCGGCGGCGTGGATCGCGATCAGCGCGTCGCGGCAGGTCAGGATCGATGCCTTCGCTGTGGTCGGGTTCCTGCTATGGGCGATCGGCTTCGCCGTCGAGGTGGTCGCCGACCAGCAGAAGGGCCGATTCCGGGCCGACCCCGCCCACCGCGGCCGGTTCATCTCCACCGGGCTCTGGTCGCGCTCGCGCCACCCCAACTACTTCGGGGAGATCCTGCTGTGGATCGGCGTCGCAGTGATCGCGCTGCCGGTGCTTGAGGGCTGGCAGTGGGTCGGTCTGGTCTCGCCGGTGTTCGTGGCGGTGCTTATTACCCGGGTGAGCGGCGTCCCGCTGCTCGAGGCGAAGGCGGACGCGAAGTGGGGCGGCCAGCACGACTACGAGGAATACAAGCAGACCACTCCGGTGCTGGTGCCACGCCTTCGTTGAGGGGTGGTCGACGGGTAGCCGATGCGGCGCAGGTAGCGGATCGCCGGATCCTCATCCGGGACAACGAGTCCTGGAGAACGCAGTCGGTCAATGAGTTGGTCGTAGGACAGTGCGGGTTTCGCGTAGACCTCGGACCCTACGTGACCTCACGGGCCGTCGACGGACATGGCTGCTCACTCGCCACGACCGAGGGGACCAGCCTCTCAGTTGTAGGGTGACCGCCCTGACGCTGAGCTGACCAGCGAGATGGTCACTGCGGCACAGAGCCACCCTGATCTCCTAGATTCTTCTGTTCCAGCACTAGTCAGAGCAGATTTTGCAGTGGCGGAGGATACGAGATTCGAACTCGTGAGGGCGTGAACCCAACCCGCTTTCCAAGCGAGCGCCATAGGCCTCTAGGCGAATCCTCCGCAGGTGATGTTACAGGTTGACTCCCGATGGGAGCCAATCAACCGGGGCTGGCTCAACAAGTGCGGAGAACCACGGCTACCTCGTCGAGTTGGTGGCGGGGGGGTCGTGTCGACTACAATCTCAGCAGGTTCCCCGCGCGGCGGTACCTCGCCCAACTCCCCCAGGGTCGGAAGACAGCAAGGGGAAGTGAGCTCTGTCGGGTGCGCGGGGAGCCCCTCCTCCGGCGGTGTGTCGTCAATTCCGCCGTGGATCAGCCGGCAGTCTCCATCCGTCCCTCGAGCTGTGTCCCGGGGATCTTGTCGAGGTGCAGGGACGAAAGAACTGCTGCGAGTTCGGGGCGGCCCGGCCAGGCGTAGAGGATGGCGGCCGAAATCTGCCGCCAGACATCCAACGATTGTGACCTGCTCAGGGGCTGCAGCTGCAGACCGGCGAGATCGAGAGGGATGACCGTCTCGTGGATGTGCCAGACGCCAGCGTCCACCTCTCTGCGAAGCACCGCTGCCGGGACTTGAGGAAAGGGCATCGTGACGTGAGCGATCCCCTTGCATTCCGGGAACTCTGCGAGGGTGAGTGCTTTGTGGTCCGGTGAATCCGGGTCGATGGCGATCTTTGTCAATCGGCTACCGTTCCCCTCGCCGGCGCGTCGAACCACCACCACACGACCGCGTGCGTAGTAGGTGCCGGGCTCCAGTCGTCGGGTCAGCGTCGATCCCTTGCGGTCGTGTGAGTGGTCGTCGCTACGGACTCCCGAGGAGGTCAAGGCGATGTCGTGCAGTCCGGCCAGCACTAACCCCAACCTGCGTGCACCACCCGGCAGGTGGTGCACGGTGTGCGGGATTCCAAAAGCTGTGAGTTCGTCAGCCAGGAATTCCTGCAGCTGGTCGATCTCGATCGGACCCCTCGGTGGGAGCAGGAGTCGCACGGGCGACAGCGCAGCAGTCTGCCATGCGGCGCCCACGTCAATGGCCTCTATGGTGCGGCCCTGGTGACCATGTGACGTCGTCCTCAGCGCCCCACGATCCTCCAACACCCGGAGGGCTCGCTGCAGGGTGCCGGCCCCCATCTGGTGCTCGCTGAGGTACTGAGCGTTGGTGGGTAGTTTCGCACCAACCCCCAGGGCCAATGCATCAATCGCCAGCCGATGAGCGGCTGGTTGCAGAGCGCTGCCCGTCGGCTGCCCCGCTGATCTGATGCCCGTGGTCATTTCAGCGAGCATAGCGGTGAGCTTGGACAGGCCGAGTCAGGTGAAGTGGGTTGATAGCAGTGACGAAGCGTGAAAAGATACGTATGTGAGCACTCCAATTATGGAGTAATACGGAGGAGGGCCCGTGAACCTGCCACCCGCTGTCATCGCCGCCCTTGAATCTGTCGTCGGATCGGGAAGGGTCAGTACCGACGCAGTTGATCTCGAAGCCACGAGCCACGACACCTGGCCGCTGACCACCAAGTGGGCGATGGTGGGACGCCATCCCAATCAAGCCGATGTCTTGGTGCATGCATCTTGGGCGCACCAGATCGCGCCGGTTCTCGCGATCGCGTCCCGTGAGGGGATTCCTGTCACAGTTCGGGCTTTGGGATCCTCGGTCACGGGGCAACCACTCCCGGTTCGCGGGGGCATGGTCCTGGACGTGAGCGGCATCCCTGCATCATTCGAATTGAATGAGCGCAATTTCACGGTCACGGCATCGGCCAGCTACAACGGCGGCGATCTCGAGGCGGAAATGCAACGCCGTGGACTCACCTTGGGCATGTCACCGCAATCGTTGCATCGCTCATCGGTCGGTGGTTGGCTCGCGACACTCGCGACCGGGCAGTTCTCCAGCCTCTATGGCGGGATCGAAGACCTGGTGGTTGGCTACGTCGTGATCCTCGCCACCGGTGAGACGATCGTACTGAGCGCCTCTCCGCGGGCGGCCATGGGGCCTGATCTGCGTCAGATCTTCCTCGGCTCCGAGGGGACCCTGGGCGTGATCACGTCCGTGACACTCAAGGTGTTCCCAGTCGCTCCCGCCGAGCTGGTGCAGACATTCACCATGCCATCCGTTTCTGCCGGGCTGGACTTCCTCCGCGACCAGGCGTCGAAGGGACTCAGACCGTTTCTCGTTCGGCTCTACGATCTCGACGAGGCTCGCCATGTGATGGCCGATGAGAGCTTCAGCTCGCCGGTGCTCTTTGTGGGGACCAGGGGGCTGCCGCAGGTGGCAGAAGCAGAGATGAACGCGCTTACCGAGATCGCCGAGCGCCTCGGCGGTGCCGCCATCGGTCCAGAAGGCGCACAAGGTTGGCTCGAGCGACGCTACGACTTCTCCACCGTGGAGAAGCGGCTGGCGACCCCCGGTGGTTTCGCAGAGACGATCGAGGTGGCGCACGATTGGGACCAGCTCGAGGGTCTGCACTCCGCGCTCAAAGAGGCGCTCGCCCCGTTGGCCGACGAGGTGCTTGCTCATTTCTCGCACGTCTACTGCCAGGGTTCATCCATGTACCTGATTCTTTTGGGCACTTTGGATGGCGATGCTGAAGCGATCGAGAGGATAGAGAAGATCTGGGAAACCACGATGCAGATCTGCCTGGATCGCGGCGCTGAACTGTCGCACCACCACGGCGGTGGTTTGGCCCGGTCCCCCTACGCAAGCCGGTCCCTGGGGTCGGCTCATCTTGTGCTGCGCAAACTCAAGGCGGCCCTCGATCCAGAAGAGATCCTCAATCCCGGCAAGCTCGGCCTCTGACGAGTCAATGTCAACGACTACCAGCTAGAGAAGAGAAGCCATTCATGTCGCAGACACGACTACTGATCATCGACGCAGGAACCACCGGCACGCGTGCCCTCATCTACGACGAGAACAGCGCCGTGCTGGCTCAGTCATATACCGAGTTCCCGCAGTACCATCCAGAGTCCGACCGGGTCGAGCACGATGCAGAGGAGATCTGGGAGGCGACGATGCGGATGGTGGCGGCTACGCTCTCCACCGCGAACCTTGAGCCGAACCAAATCAAGGCACTGGGCATCACCAACCAGCGAGCCACGACAGTTGTCTGGGACCGCCGGACGGGCGATCCGATCACCAGGGCCATCGTGTGGCAGGACACGCGCACCGCTGATCGTGCGGGGGAATTGGCGGAGGAATGGGGAGAGAAGGCTTACTCACGGACGGGCTGGTCGCTCGCGCCGGTGTACTCCTCATTGAGTCTGGAGTGGATCCTCGACAACGTCGAAGGGGCGAGGGC
>JAGXHS010000025.1 GCA_024636075.1 Propionibacteriaceae bacterium | reverse complement strand
TCGGCGCACAGATCTCCACCCCGACCTCATCGGTCGAGGCTTCGATTGCGTACATCCGGGTGGCCGTCTCGTTCGCCCAGTGTTCCGCGACCCCGACGTCGCGGCAGCCGAAGATCGTCGCAGTCGGTTTGGCATCGGCGCATTCGTTGGCTTTGACTGGTCCGGCTATCGCGACGATCGGTGGAACCTCCACCCCCGCCTGGCTGGCAATTCGTCGTACGGCGTCCGGCAACAGTTGCACCTGGCCTGAATCGTCCGGACAGAAGCCCTTGCTGGTCAACCAGAGCGCTTTGGCCCGAGCGATGCCCGGCAGGGCCATTTCGGTGACTTTCGGGACACCCACGGATGCAACAGCCAGCAGCACCACGTCAACACCGTCAAGTGCTGCCTCCAACTCGCCGGAGCGATAGAGCTTCGTCCCCTCGGCCAGCGGCACCTTGGTGCGCGGGTGAGGCTCGCTGGCTTCGACTGCGTCGAGCAGGTGATCGTCCAGCCAGGTGCCCCACAATCGCACCTCCCAGCCGGCCTGCCGCAAAGGTGTGCAGATGGCTGACCCCATCGCTCCCGCGCCCAGTACCCCAATGCTATTCATGGCGCAGCCTCCATCGGCCCAGACGACCTGACACCCCTCGCTCGGCGCTCAGACAGACGTCAGCCGCCTTTGGGTCCCTTGCGGCGATCCGACAAACCGGCGTACATCGCGTCGATCACTTCAGTGAAGCGCTTCTCCACCTCACGCCGTTTCACCTTCATGGTGGGAGTGAGCAGCCCGTTGTCCGTGGTGAACTCCTCCCACAGCACGCCGATGTCGCGGATCTGCTCGTGGTGCGGCAGCTTCGCGGTCACAGCCGCCATCCGCCTCTTCAGTTCCTCCAGGATCTGCGAGTTCTCGGCCAACTCGCTGGGACTGGTGAACGAGATGTTCAACTTCTCGGCGATCTGTGTGATGTGCGGCAACGACGGCTTGACCAGCATCGTCAGGTAGGGGCGGTTGTCGCCCAACAACACGGCATTCTCGAAGAGCGGATCAGCCAGCACCAACCCCTCGATCGGTTGGGGAGCGATGTTCTTGCCGCCGGAGGTGACGATGATGTCCTTGATCCGATCGGTGATCACCAGGAAACCGTCGGTGTCGACGTAACCAGCGTCACCGGTACGCAGCCATCCGTCCTGGAACGCCGCCTCGGTGGCCTCCGGGTTGTTCCAGTAGCCGGTCATCAGGTTGGGGCCCCGGTACAGGATCTCCGAATCCGCGCCGACTGCCAGTTGGCCGCCTGCGATGACACGGCCACAGGTGCCGAACTTGAACGCATCCGGCGCGTTGAAGCTGACCAGGGGACTCGCTTCGGTCAGCCCATAGCCCTGCAGCAACAGCAATCCCGCAGCGGAGAAGAACTCTTCGATCTCCTGTCGCAGCGGGGCACCGCCGCAGGCGAGGACGTTCTTCGGTCCACCCATCGCCTCGCGCACATTCTTCAGCACCAGCTTGTCCGCGACGGGGAGCTGCAGACGCCAGAACAGCGAAGGTTGCCGACCCTTCCGATAGGAACGCTGCATTCGTCCGCCGACGTGCACGGCCCAGTCGAAGATGCGCTTCTTGACCGGAGACTCAGCAGCCTTCTCCCGGGCGGTGGCGATGACTTTCTCGTAGAGTCGGGGAACGCTGACCATCATGGTGGGTTTCGCCAGCACCAGCATGGCCGCGACCTCGCGGGCGTTGGAGACATAGGTGTTCATGCAACCGTGCGAGATGACCACCGTCGTCCACGCCCGCTCCAAGGCATGTGACAAAGGCAGGAAGCACAGGCTGTGGTCCTGCGGCGTGATCGAGAAGAACTGGTCCAGACAATCCACCTGGGCCATCAGGGCGCCGTGGGTGAGCATCACACCCTTGGGAGGACCGGTCGTACCCGAGGTGTAGATGATGCTCGCGAGGTCCTCCCCGCTCGCATCGTCCAGCCGTGATGCGACCAGCTCGTCCAGTTCCAGCAGCCTGTCCTCGTCAGCTGCCGGAGCCGAGAAGTCCTCCAGAGTTGCGACGCCATCCAGATCGGTGGCAACGAAGCAGACCAGCTTCGTCAACGAATCGAGGGAATCACGTACCTCGGCAACCTTGGCCGCCTGCGCCTCAGTGCCGACGAACATCATCACGCAACCCGAGTCGCGAACGATGTGAGCGATCTGTTCAGGGCTGCTGGTTTCGTAGATGGGCACCGGGATGGCGCCGACAGCCAGGCAGCCCAGGTCGATCTGGCTCCATTCGGGCGAGTTGGACGCGCACAGGGCGATGCGATCGCCACGCTGAACCCCGGCATTCACCAGAGCTCGGGCTGTCCGGTGCACGGCCGCACCGAACTCGGCATAGGTCTGGGTCTGCCAGTCGTCCCCGACTCGGACACGGGTGGCGGTTCGTGCCCCATGCTCTGCCACCACCTGGGCGAACATTCGTGCAATGTGATCGGTCATTCGACTCCTCTGTCCCGTGGATCGGCGCGGGGGCATCACCACACGAACCGGCTGACTCACGTACCCGTAAGGTGGGCCCAATTGTAGCCGCTGACGCGTGCGGCGACGTGCGGAGGATGAGAAGCTCTCGGGCTCGCCCCCGGGCGGTGGGCGATCGTTCAAACCTTCGAAAGGAGCCACTCGATGTCGGCTCGATGTCCTTCGGCGCCGCCTGGTGTCTCCAGGACCACCGGTGCGTTGGCCTGAACCACCACCTGGACAATTCCCTCCGGGTCTGCGTGTCCTTCTCCGAGATTGGCATGTCGATCGGCTCCGGAGTCGAAGTCGTCGCGCGAATCGTTGCAGTGCACCAGCTCGATCCTCCCGGTGATCGCCATGATCCTGTCCACCAGGCCGTCAAGGACCAGCCCACCAGCGTGAGCGTGGCACGTGTCCAGACAGAAACCGACCTTGTCCGAATCAGCCGCTGGTTCGATGGCCGACCACAACTGATCGATCCGCTCCAGCTGGCGCGCCATCGCATTCGCACCGCCTGCGGTGTTCTCGATCAGGATCGGCACCGACATCTCCAACCCGTCGATGCACTTGCGCCAGTTGTCGAGTCCCACCGCGGGATCGTCCTTGGCCGTGACGTGCCCGCCATGCACGATGACTCCCTTGGCGCCGATGCTGGCAGCCGCAATGACAGTCTGCTGCAACAGCTTGCGCGACGGAATGCGTACCCGGTTGTTGGTGCTGGCGATGTTCAGCACGTACGGAGCATGAATCCACAAATCAACCCCCGCTGCACGTGCCGCCTCAGACAGAGCATCAGCACCACCGTCGAAGGCGATCGTCGGCCCCTTCCACCCCTGGGGGTCGCCCAGGAAGAACTGCGAGAGTCCGGCGCCTCTGCTGATGGCTTCCGCCACCGGATCGGTCTGGTCGACGTGCGCTCCGATCGTGAAAGTCATGTTCAGCACTCTATCCGCGACGCTGCCTGCATTTCCCGCCTGGCATTGCCACACTGAAGCATGAGCAGCCCCCAGTCGGACGACCAGCAGCGCATCATGGGGATCGCCGATCCCGATGCGGTGGCCCAACTCGACGCACGCGCGAAGAGCAAATACGCGTTCCATTTCGTGCTGATCGGCATCTCCTCCATCGTCGCCGCCGTGCTGCTGTTCAGCTTGGGTTTCTGGTGGGGGTTGCTGTTCGGGCTGATCGTCATTGGCGCCGCAACGGGCGCCCTGGGCACATTCGTTGCCGGGCACTACAGCACCGCGATGCGGCACATGCAGCGAGCGCGCGCCTTCTGGACCGTGTTCGCCCTTACCTGGCTGGCCACCTACCCGGTCACGGCGGTGTGGCCGCAGCAGGAATGGGTGATCTGGGCTGGCGGAAGCATCGGGCTGCTCGACGGGCTGGTGATCGGTCACCTGGTCAACAAGGCAGGTTCCACGACGTCGGAGCCAGAAGGTTACGCGGCGCACTGAGCCGCGCATCTCTGCGGCTCGGCCCGCAGCTGCGGTATCAGTGGATATGGTCAATGAGTGACCAATAGTGTGTACATCGCATCCCCTGAAGGCCTCGTCGGTAAGAGCGCCATCGCTCTGGGACTGATTGAGTCCCTGACGCGCACCGTCGGCTCCGTCGGCGTGTTCCGCCCGCTGGTGAGGTCGGCCACTGACGACCACGTGACCAAGGCACTGATCGGCCAACCGGCCGTGGACCAACAGATGGACACTGCCGTGGGCGTCACCTATGACGAGGTGGCAAACGACCCCGACGAAGCTCTCGCCACGATCGTCTCCAAGTTCGGTGCACTGGACGGCAAGTATGACGCCATCGTCGTGCTGGGCTCGGACTACACCGGCGTCTCTGCACCCACAGAAATGAGCTTCAACGCCCGAGTCGCCGCCAACCTGAACACCCCTGTGCTGCTGGTGGTGCGCGGAAAGGACAAGTCCGCGAAGGACGTGCTCCGATCAGCACAACTCGCGATTCACGAGTTCCGCGCCCAGCACAACCAAGTGGTCGGCGTGATCGCCACCAGGTGCCAGGAGGACCAGCTGGTCAAGATCCGTGCCGAACTCGACACCCTGGACGATGCCTTCGTCGCCGCCTTGCCGGAAAACAAGGTCCTCGCCGCCCCCACCGTTCGCCAGCAGTTCGATCGGCTGGGCGCCAACTTCTGGATGGGCGACAAGAAGAATCTCGATCGGGAGTCACTGAGTGTCCTGGTGGCCGGAATGAGCCTGCCCAACCTCTTGGATCGACTCGAACCAGAAGCCTCGCTCGTCGTGCCGAGCGACCGATTGGACCTGCTTCCCGGCTTGTTGCTCGCGCACACATCGGACACCTTTCCCAATCTCGCAGCCTTGTTCCTCGTCGGAGGGTACGAAGTACCCAAATCGATCAAGCGGCTGCTCGAAGGGCTGAGACAGGAGCTTCCGATCGGCACCACGCCCGCCGGCACGTTCACCACCGCGGAGCGCCTGTTCGGGATCGAGGGCCACATGACCTCCTCACCGCGCAAGATCGAGGTGGCACGACGCTTGTTCAATGAACATGTCGACGACGAGGCGCTGCTGCAGGCCATTGATGTCACCCACTCCGACATCCGCACCCCGTTGATGTTCCAGTACCAGCTGATGCAACAGGCCCGCACCGACCGGCGCACCATCGTACTGCCGGAGGCTAGCGATGACCGGATCCTGGAATCCGCGTCGATCATCCTGCACCGGGGCGTGGCCAAGGTCATCCTGCTCGGTGACGAACGCGAGATCCGCAGCCGCGCAGCTGATCTCGGTTTCGACGTCGAGGAGGCGCAGATCGTCTCGCCGACCAACAAGATGTTGGTGGAGAAGTTCGCGGCCGAGTACGTCAAGCAGCGTTCCCACAAGGGCATCACCCTGGAGCAGGCCCGCGAGAAGATGGCCGACCTCTCCTACTTCGCGACCATGATGGTGCATTTCTCGATGGCCGACGGCATGGTGTCGGGTGCGGTGAACACCACCGCGAACACCATCCGTCCCTCGCTGGAGTTCATCAAGACCAAGAAGGGCGTCAACGTGGTGAACTCGTCGTTCCTGATGTGCATGCCTGATCGGGTGCTCGTCTACGCCGACTGCGCGGTGAACCCGGATCCGACTGCCGAGCAGCTGGCCGACATCGCTGTCTCGTCGGTGGAAACGGCCCGAGCATTCGACATCGTTCCCAAAGTCGCGATGTTGTCCTACTCCACCGGCGAATCCGGGACCGGAGCGGACGTGGACAAGGTCCGCGCTGCCACAGAGATGCTCAAGGAACGCGAGCCCGACCTGCCGATCGAAGGGCCGATCCAGTTCGACGCGGCCGTTGATCCCACGGTCGGCAAGAAGAAGATGCCCGGTTCGACAGTGGCCGGCGAGGCGACCGTGTTCATCTTCCCGGACCTGAACACCGGGAACAACACGTACAAGGCGGTCCAGCGGACGTCGGGAGCCGTGGCCATCGGACCGGTGATGCAGGGCTTGAACAGACCAGTGAACGACCTGTCACGCGGCGCCTTGGTGGATGACATCGTGAACACCGTCGCCATCACCGCCATTCAGGCCCAGTCACTGCCCAAAGCCACCACCAAGCTCCGCTGAGGAACTGGGAGCCGATGCACAAGCACTACAACGGACTCAAGACCGCCCTGTTGTTCGGCGGACTGTTCGGGGTGCTGCTGTTGATCGGCGGTGGCCTGGCGGTCGGCACCGGCAATCGTTCGTTCATCCTCATCTTCGGCTTGATCGGCTTGGCCACAACCGCCTACAGCTACTGGAACAGCGACAAGATCGCGATCCGGGCGATGCGGGCGCAGGAAGTGTCCCAAGCTGAGGCGCCGGAGATGTATCGCATCGTCAGCGAACTCTCGCAGCGAGCCGGGCAGCCGATGCCCAAGCTCTACATCTCACCCACCCAATCACCGAACGCCTTCGCCACCGGTCGGAATCCGGAGAATGCGGCCGTCTGCTGCACGGCCGGGATTCTGCAGATTCTCAGTGAGCGGGAGCTGCGCGGAGTTCTCGCACACGAGCTGATGCACGTGTACAACCGCGACATCCTGACAGGATCAGTCGCTTCAGCCATCGCCGGGGTGGTATCGACCATTGGCCAGGTGGTCGCCTTCGGTGGCATGTACTCCCGAGGCAGCCGCAACGGCGGCAACGCGTTGGGGATGATCGTCGCTGCGATCCTGGCTCCCATCGCGGCCGGAGCGATTCAGATGGCCATCAGCCGCACCCGCGAGTACGACGCCGACGAGGACGGATCAACCCTCACCGGCGACCCACTGGCGCTGGCCTCCGCGCTGCGCAAGATCGAGCACGGCGTTGTCGCGGCACCATTGGTCCCCACCCGAGGCGTCGCCGACTCGTCCCACCTGATGATCGCGAACCCGTTCCGCGCCCGTGACATCGGACGCCTGTTCGCCACCCACCCACCGATGCCCCAGCGCATCGCACGGCTCGAAGCCATGGCACGGTCCCTGGACGGCCCCGAGCACCACTGACTCCAGCACTCCTTGGTCGGGCAGCAGCAGTCCCTCACCCTTGCGTCTGTCACCCACGCCGCAGCTAGACCCCAAGCGTCGCGCACCACCGCAAGCGCGACGGACCATCGCAGGCGCGACGGGCCATGGACGGAACAGTCCGGTCCGCTCAGATGGCGGCGATGATCTCGCGGGCCATGGCGAGTTCTTCGTTGGTCGGGATGACCAGCACCGTCACCTTCGAATCGTCGGCCGAGATGCGGTGAGCTTCCCTGGAACGGATCGTGTTGACC
>JAGXHS010000024.1 GCA_024636075.1 Propionibacteriaceae bacterium | reverse complement strand
GACGTGTATCGGGTGGTCGCGGTCGTCGCGGCGGTCTGGACCGTGAGCCGAAATCTGTTCTGAGCGACACGCCCAGAGGCTTGACCTTGGGGTGGCGGGGACGTAGCGTTACTACATCTAGTAGTTGCGCGACTGTGGTTCATCCACAGATAGTGGTTTTCATCCACAGGTTGTCCACAGTCCAATACACAGATGGTGCGCTGCGCGGCACGCTGAGGTGACCGCGGACATGATGGCTGATCGGCCGGGAGGAGTTGGCATGCACTGTCCCTTCTGCCGTCATACCGATACCCGGGTGCTCGATTCCCGGGCGGCCGAAGACGGCACCTCAGTACGTCGTCGGCGGCAGTGCCCCGCCTGTGAGCGTCGTTTCACCACTGTCGAGCAGATGCAGCTGGTGGTGGTCAAGAAGTCCGGCGTGATCGAACCGTTCAACCGCGAGAAGGTGATCAACGGGGTGCGAAAAGCCTGCGCTGGGCGCCCCGTGACGGAAATCCACCTGGCCAAACTCGGTCAGCGAGTCGAGGAATCACTCCGCGCCTCGGGAGCAGGTGAGATCCCCACCGACGATGTCGGGGTTGCCATTCTGGGGCCACTCAGTGAACTGGATTCCGTGGCCTACCTGCGCTTTGCCAGCGTCTACAAGCACTACCAATCCGTTGACGATTTCACCGCTGAGATCCAACGGATGCAAAAGGCAGAGACCCTGCCGATCTGAAACCGGAACTGTCAGAACCTTCCGGTACATCTCAATAGATCAACCCTCGGGTTGCAACGGATGGTCCGCTGCGCCCACCGCAACACACGCGTCCAACTCACCATGACAGAAGGCAGAAGAATGACTGAGACCACCCGATCCACCAAGCGCAGCTCGCCCAAGCCTGCCGGATTGACGATCGAACGGGTCTTCACCACTGAAGGCGTGCACCCCTACGACGACGTCACTTGGCAGCGTCGCGACGTGGTGCAGACCAACTGGCGCACCGGTGAGGTGGTCTTCGAGCAGAAGGATGTCGAGTTCCCCGAATTCTGGAGTGTCAACGCCTCCACCATTGTGACCACGAAGTACTTTCGCGGGGCCGTTGGCACCGATGCACGCGAGTCGGGGCTCAAGGGCTTGATCGATCGGGTGGTCGACACCTACACGGCAACGGGCAGGGCCGAGGGCTACTTCGCCACGGATCAGGATGCCGAGATCTTCGACCACGAATTGAAGTGGATGCTGCTGCACCAGTACTTCAGCTTCAACTCCCCGGTGTGGTTCAACGTCGGCACCTCCAGCCCGCAGCAGGTGAGCGCGTGCTTCATCCTGTCCGTGGACGATTCCATGGATTCCATCCTCACCTGGTACCGCGAAGAGGGCTTCATCTTCAAGGGGGGCTCCGGCGCCGGGCTGAACCTGTCGCGAATCAGGTCCTCGAAGGAGCTGCTGTCCTCCGGCGGCACCGCATCGGGTCCGGTGTCCTTCATGCGCGGTGCTGATGCCTCCGCCGGGACGATCAAGTCCGGTGGCGCCACCCGCCGTGCGGCCAAGATGGTCGTGCTGGACGTCGACCACCCCGACATCGAGGAGTTCGTCGAGACCAAGGCCAACGAGGAGAACAAGATCCGCGCGCTGCGCGACGCCGGTTTCGACATGGATCTCGGTGGCAAGGACATCACGAGTGTCCAGTACCAGAACGCCAACAACTCGGTGCGGGTCACCGACGAGTTCATGAAGGCCGTGGAGGACGACAACACCTTCGCGCTGCGCGCCCGTGGTGACAACTCTGTCGTCGAGGAGGTGCAGGCTCGCGACCTGTTCAACAAGATCGCCCAAGCTGCCTGGGCCTGTGCAGATCCCGGCATCCAGTACGACGACACCATCAACGACTGGCACACCAACCCCGAGACCGGCCGGATCACCGCATCCAATCCGTGCAGCGAGTACATGAGTCTGGACAATTCCTCCTGCAACCTCGCCAGCCTCAACCTGCTGAAGTTCCTCGGCCAAGACGGCGCCTTCGACTCCGAGACCTTCACCCGAGCGGTGGAGCTGGTCATCACCGCGATGGACATCTCGATCTGCTTCGCTGACTTCCCGACCGAGGCCATCGGCCAGACGACTCGGGACTACCGCCAGCTGGGTATCGGGTACGCCAACCTCGGTGCGTTGCTGATGGCCATGGGCAAGGGTTACGACTCCGAAGGTGGTCGCTCGCTGGCTGCCGCCATCACCTCACTGATGACCGGCACCTCCTACCGCCGCAGCGCAGAACTGGCGGGGATCGTCGGCCCCTACGAGGGGTATGCGCGCAACGCCGATGCCCACAAGCGGGTGATGCGCAAGCACCACTCCGCCAATGACGGCATTCGCGCGATCAACCACGCGGACACTGCTGTGATCACGGCCGCGGCCGCGCAGTGGGACAAGGTGATCAAGCTCGGCGAGCTGAACGGCTACCGCAATGCCCAGGCGTCGGTGCTGGCACCCACCGGCACCATCGGTTTCATGATGGATTGCGACACCACCGGTGTGGAACCCGACTTCTCGCTGGTCAAGTTCAAGAAGCTGGTCGGCGGCGGTTCGATGCAGATCGTCAACCAGACCATTCCGCGGGCGCTGAAGAAGCTCGGTTACGCCAACGAAACCGTCGAGGCCATCGTGGAGTTCATCGCCGAACACGGTCATGTCATTGGCGCGCCGGGCCTGAAGCAGGACCACTACGAGGTCTTCGACACCGCCATGGGCACTCGGGCGATCAGGCCGATGGGTCACGTGCGAATGATGGCAGCGGTGCAGCCCTTCCTGTCGGGTGCGATCAGCAAGACCGTCAACCTGCCGGAGTCGGCAACCGTCGAGGAGATAGCCGACGTCTACGTGCAGGGCTGGAGGCTGGGGTTGAAGGCGCTCGCCGTGTACCGAGACAACTGCAAGGTGGGCCAGCCCTTGTCGAGCGACAAAAAGTTGGGCAAGAAGGCCGGTGACTCGCCAGCTGAGCCGAAGGTGGAGGTGCGCTACGATCACCGTCCCCATCGGGAGCGTCTGCCGAAGTCGCGGTCCGGTCGCACCACGTCGTTCACGGTGTCCGGCGCCGAGGGGTACATGACCTCAGGTGCGTACCCTGATGGTCGCCTCGGTGAGGTGTTCCTGAAGTTGGGCAAGCAGGGTTCCACGTTGTCCGGTGTGATGGATGCCTTCTCGATCGCGGTGTCCATCGGTCTGCAGTACGGCGTGCCGCTGGATAGCTTCGTGCAGAAGTTCACCAACCTGAAGTTCGAGCCGGCCGGCATGACCGACGATCCCGACATCCGCATCGCACAGTCGATCATGGACTACATCTTCCGTCGTCTGGCCTTGGACTATCTGACCTTCGACGAGCGTGCCGAGCTTGGCATCTTCACTGCTACTGAACGGGCCCGCTACGTCGAGACCGGTTCCTACCTGTCGGAGGAGGACGAGGCGCAACTGCCGGAGTCGGAGTCGTTGAAGAACGATGCCGGTGACGACCTGGAGATCGTCGGGGGAGCGCGGCAGCCAGCATTGATCGACGCCAACCCGCACACCACGGCGGAACTGATGGAGTCGATCACCGGGCACGCAGTCGATGCACCGCTCTGCATGACCTGCGGCACCAAGATGCGTCCCAGCGGTTCCTGCTACGTCTGCGAAGGCTGCGGCTCCACCAGCGGCTGCAGCTGATGGGTACCGACACCTGACTCGCACCCGAAGGGGCTCCGGCGTTGCCGGGGCCCCTTCGGGTGTCCCGGCTCGGGCGAGGTATCCTCGTGCAGCTGCTGGGATCAGCTCTGGGACCGTCGGAAAACGGGTTCATCGGGGCTGGACGCGTCGGCGTCGTACCGGTAGCCCGATGCGTCGAAGTCGGTGATCGCCTTGATGGTGCGGACTCGCTCCAGCACCAACCAGGCGGCCATTTCGCCGCGGGCGCGTTTGGCCGAGAAGGACACCACCCGGTAGCCACCGGTGGCGTCGTGGTCCTCGAAGCGGGGTGAGATCACGCGGTTGCCGAGCTTCTCCGGTTTCACGGCGGAGAAGTACTCCTTGGACGCCAGATTGATCAGCACCTGCGGGCCCGGTGACTCGGCCAGATCGGCGCGCAATTGGTCGGTGATCTGATCACCCCACCAGTCGTAGAGCGTCGTGCCACGCTCGGTACTCAATTTGGTGCCCATCTCCAATCGATAGGGTTGCATCAGGTCGAGCGGACGCAACACCCCGAACAGCCCCGAGAGAATTCGCACCGTCTTCTGCGCCTCGGTGAAATCTCGTTCTCCGAAACGTTCCGCCGCAGCCATCCCCTGGTACACATCGCCTGCGAAGGCCAGCACCGACGCCCGGGCATTCTTCATCGAGAAAGGCGTGCTGAAATCCTGGTAGCGCTCCGCGTTGAGTGTCGCCAACTCCTCCGAGATGTCCATCAGCGAGGAGATCTCGGCAACGGACTTGCTTCTCATCACGTTGATCAGTTCGGACGCCCGATCGAGCATTCGTGGCTGCGAGTGTTTCCGGGTGGGCAGTCGGGAATCGAAGTCCAACGACTTGGCGGGAGACAGTACTGACAACATGCGTCCACGCTAGCGTGACCGGCGTGTTCGTCGGCGAGCGCGTGACCGGGTGCGCCGTCAGGGCGTGGGAGTGTCGAGCCTCACCAAGTGGCGCCGCTGCAGAGTTTCCATCCCGAGCACGGCGGCGACCAGACCGAGCAGACCACCAATCGCCAGCGCCGGGGACTGTTCCCACACCGTCGTCACCAGTCGCCACCCGACGAAGCCCACCGTGGCGTAGATCAGAGCCCACATCACGCAGCCGACGGTGACCGACGGCAGGTAGCTGCGCATCGACATCCTGCTGGCACCGGCAGCCAGGTTGACCATCGTCTGTAGACCGATCGTCAGGAAGCTCAGGCTCACCACCGGCGCTCCCCAGCGACTCACCAAACGTTGCGCTCTGCGGAACCGGGGCGAGCTCACCAGCTTTGATGCCTCACCGTGTTCTGCCCTGGAGACGAGCCAGCGTGCCAACCAGTAGGTGCCGTTGGCCCGCAGCATCACGATCACGAACAATCCGGCCGCGATCAACGACCAGTGCGTGTTCCACGCCATAGGATTCACGGCGCACCGTGGTCAGCCAGCTGGCTGGAACACGCTCGAGTCATTCCGCCGTGTTCTCCGTGGTGGTGGCGGGACGCTGCCCAAGGTCCTCATCCATTCGGAGCAGGCCCGGGCCGTCGGCGCCGATCAGTTGCAGCCGTCCGACGATCTCACCGACAGTGGCCTCTTCCTCGATCTGCTCGGTGAGGAACCACATCAACAGCGGGCGCGAGTCAAGATCTCCGGCGGTCTCGCAGGCGCGATAGAGCTCACGGATCGCTTCGGAGACCTTCTCCTCATGCGCCAGCGCAGCCTTGAAGACGTCGATGGGGTCAGAGCTCTGGCTCAGATCAGCGGGCTCGATCACGCCGATGCGAGGTGTGGTGCCGCGATCCAGGCAGTGATCGATGAACTTGTTCGCGTGCACCACTTCCTCGTCGGCTTGGTGACGCAACCAGGTGGCCATCCCGGGAAGGTCCTGGGCGCCAACCTCGATCGCCAGTTGACGATAGACCGTGGACGCGGTGAGCTCCAGTGTGATCTGCTCATTGAACTTCGTGACAAGGTTCGGCGTGAGTTCCATGCTGTCATCCTAGTCGGAGGGCAAACGTCGGCCAGGTCCAGCGGAAGGGCCAGGAAGGGGCCGTTTCGGCCCCACTGGCAGCGGTGCCGTGCGGCGCGGCGCGTGGCCCGACCGAGCTGTGGGGCCGCCTCCAGAAGTGGACTATGTTGAAGTGGGACATGTCAGGTTGAAGTGCCAGCTCGCTGCATTTCGGCAATGCTGCGTCAGGAGGTCCATACGCAATGGCTGACTACGACGATTTCGATCTTGACCGATCAACGTCCCAGGCGTGGCAGCAATTCGGGGAACGACTCTCCGAAGTCATCTCGATGATCGATCCCGGCGGATCGCTGTGGGTCGGCACCATGTCGTCCAACGACGACCGGAGCCCATTCCTGACGTTCAGCTGTTCGGACGCTGAAGGTCACTATGTGTTGCTCGCGCAGGCCTCCAGCAACGAAGAGTTGGGCGACCGCTTCCAGCTGACCACAGCCCAGCTGGCGGAGATGGGCGAATTGGGCTGGATCGCGCCGAACGATGCCTGCGAAGGACGAGGCAATCGCCTCCAGTTCCTGGCCAATCAGGAGCAGTCCGGGCTGATGGCAGATCTGGCCGTGCGCACGCTGCGGGACGTCTTCGGAGTCCAACATCCCGTCTTCCTGGCACCTGACCAGTTGGCCGAGGTGCTGCAGTGCAGCGCCGAACCGCTGCTGGCGTCCCTCGCTGACCGGGACCAGGGCTGCCTGATGCCGCGTGACCAGCGCGAACTCGATGAGTTGGTCACCCGAGAGCTCAGGTCACTGTTCGGGCACGAACCGTTGCGGGACGAGGTCGGCGACGTCGCCATTCGGGTCGGATCGACGGTGGTGTTTGTCCGCTCCACCCCCGATGCCCGCGAACTCGTTCTCTTCGCAGTGCTGGTGCATGACGTGGACGGTCGGTCCAGGGCGATGGAGGTGATCAACGATCTGAACGTGGAGTCGAGATACGGCCGCTTCGCCCTGCACCGCGACAAGGTGTTCGTCTCGATGTCACTTCTGGTTCCCCCCTTCGTTCCTGAGCACCTTGCTGAGGGTTTGCGCACCATGTCGCGGCTGGCCGACGCCATCGACGACCGGCTCGCGGATCGGTTGCGGGGCCGCACCACTTTTCCAACCGCTGAATGAGAACATCCGAGCCCGACGTCGTCTCCTCTGCCCCGCCAGTTGCGCGATGTGGCGACCTTCCATCAGGGGCGACCTCCGGGCCGGCACGTCCCATGGCATTGTTGGGTTTGGGTACGCGTGATCGCCTGGAGAAAGAAGGAGCACACCGTGGCACATGACGGGCTGTTCGAGGAAATGGACGCGGCGGAATGCGTTCGGCTCGTGAAGGACCACATCATTGGACGGGTGGGGTTCGTCCGGGACGGCCGCGTGTTGGTCATCCCGGTGACCTACGGCACCGATGGTGATCAGGTTCTGTTCCGCACCTCCCCGTCGTCGGTGCTCGGTCGGCTGGCGGATGGAGCTGACGTCAGTTTCCAGGTCGACGAATACGACGTCGAGACCGCCAGTGGCTGGAGCGTGCTGGCCCATGGCAGGGCGCGCAGCTTTGAGGACGGGCACGCCGACACCCCCACCCCGTGGGCTCCCGGGCGCCGCACCCAGGTGATAGCCATCAAGCTCACCCATCTAGCGGGTCGGGTCGTGTCCCGCGGCACCGCCAACTGAGAGGAACTCAAATGCCCAGCGTTGATTTGCACGATTCCCAGGGCGAGCCAAGCATCCTGGTGGGGGTGGACGGCTCAGAAGATGGTTTGCGGGCAGTCCGCTACGCCGCCACAGCCGCCAAAGTCACGCACGGCACCCTGCGCATGGTGCACGCCGTGGACGATGCGGTGTTGGCCGGCGCCTGGGGTGTCGTCTACGACCCGACCATCCTGCAGTCGGCGGGTGAACAGGCCAACGAACAGGCACTGACGGTGGTGGACGAGGTGGGACTGCCTCGCGATCGTGTCCACGCCGAAGTGGTGCTGGGCAACGCGTCGGCGATCCTCACCCGACTCAGCGAGGAATCCTCCTTGCTGGTGGTCGGACGCCGATCGGTCAGCGGGTTGGAGCGGATGTTCGTCGGTTCCACCAGCGTCTCGGTGGCGGGGGCAGCGCATTGTCCGGTGGTTGTGATCTCTGCGGCCTCCAATCCAGAGCTCACCGGAGCCAAGGGAGTCATCGCCGTCGGGGTCGACTCCACTTTCGCGTCCATGGCCACCCTCGAGTGGGCCTGCGAGGAGGCTGTCAACCGGGACGTCCGGCTGGAGATCCTGCACATCTCGCAACCGGTACCCACCGGACTGTTCGGCCGGGACCGCAGCTCGGCGGAGACACGCAAGGAGCAGGTGGAGGCGGCCCGCACCGGGGTCGATGCCATGGTTGCTCCGATGACGAAAAAGTTCCCCGACCTGCGGATGGATGTCCAGGTTGGCTACGGAAACCCGGTCGATGTCCTGGTGGACTGCAGTGAACGGGTGGATCTGCTCATCCTCGGTGTCCAGAAACCGAACTCCGTCGGTGGTGTGGTCCGCGGCGTGTTGGCGCACGCTTCTGCGCCACTGTGCTTGGTCAAGTAGCCGCCGCGCCAGCGGTGGGCCCGGCGAAGCCCAACGGCAGTGGCGATGCAGAGGTCCGAGCGCTCGACGTGCCGGAGGCGATCACCAGCCGGTGATCGAGGTGGTTCGAGTCCGTGGACGCCGTGGATTTCGCGTCGGGCTCTAGCATGGGGAGGTCATGTCCTCGTCCAATTCTGCGAACGCGCCCGCGAGCGTGCCAGTCATCACCTTCGACACGACGCTGCCGATCGCCGAGCACGCCGACGAGATCGCCGAGTTGGTGGCCGCCAACCAGGTGGTGATCGTCGCCGGCGAAACAGGTTCGGGGAAAACCACGCAGTTGCCCAAGATCTGCTTGCGGCTGGGTCGGAAGCGGATCGCCCACACCCAGCCCCGACGGATCGCTGCCCGCAGCGTCGCCGAACGACTCGCCGACGAGCTGCAGGTGATGCTCGGTGAGTTCGTCGGCTACCAGGTCAGGTTCACCCGGAAAGTGGGCCGTGACACAGCGATCAAGGTGATGACCGATGGGGTGCTGCTGGCGGAGTTGGGGCGTGACAAGGACCTGCGGCGCTACGACACGATCATCATCGACGAGGCCCACGAACGCAGCCTGAACATTGACTTCCTGCTCGGCTACCTGAAGCAGCTGCTGCCCAAGCGTCCCGAACTGAAGGTGATCGTCACCTCGGCAACCATCGACACCGCCCGGTTCAGTGAGCACTTCCAGCGCGCCCCGATCATCGAGGTGTCGGGGCGCAGCCACCCGGTGGAGATGCGCTATCGCCCCCTCGCCGGCCCCGAGCAGGATGTCGACGATGCGATCGACCAGACCGATGGGATCGTCCGAGCGGTCCGTGAACTCGCCGCCGAAGGTCCCGGCGACGTCCTGGTTTTCCTTTCCGGTGAGCGAGAGATCCGGGACGCGGCCGACGCCCTGACAGCAGCCGAGCTTCCCGACACGCACGCGCTGCCGCTGTACGCACGGCTGTCCGCGGCGGAGCAACACCAGGTGTTCAGCTCGCACACCGGCCGCCGGGTGGTGCTGGCCACCAACATCGCTGAAACCTCCCTCACGGTGCCGGGAATCCGCTATGTGGTGGACCCGGGAACCGCGCGGATCTCCCGGTACTCGGCGCGTACCAAGGTGCAACGGCTGCCGATCGAGGCCATCTCGCAGGCCAGTGCGAACCAGCGCGCAGGGCGCTGTGGACGGCTCGGACCGGGGATCTGCATCCGGCTGTACGACGAGGACGACTTCCTCACCCGCCCCGAGTTCACCGAGCCAGAGATCCTGCGCACCAACCTGGCCTCGGTGATTCTGCAGATGACCCAAGCCGGCCTGGGTGACATCCAGAAGTTTCCCTTCGTCGAACCCCCCGACGGCACCCAGATCACCGACGGGCTGCGGCTGCTGGAGGAATTGGGAGCGATCCGATCAGGAACACGACAGCACCCGAAGTTGACCCGAACAGGGCAGCAGCTCGCGCGGATTCCGCTCGACCCGCGCCTTGGCAGGATGCTGGTGGAGGCCGCTCGCCGCGACTGCCTCGCCGAGGTGCAGGTGATCGTGGCTGGACTGGCGATCCCCGACGTGCGGGAACGGCCGGCGGAGCATCGGGAGAAGGCAGACACCCTGCATCGCCGTTTCCACAGCGAGGCGATCTTCAGTGCCCCGAGCCCGAAGCCAACCGACACCACGACTGTGGCGCGGCACACCCCACACACCAACACCCGCCCAGAGAAGGCCGAGCAGCCGGAGGGCGGCGACGTGCTCGCGGTGCACCGGCTGTGGCGATACCTAAGCCAACAACGCAAGCAGCTCTCCGGAAACGCCTTCCGACGGATGTGCCGTGACGAGTACATCAACTTCCTCAGGGTGCGCGAGTGGGAAGACCTGAATACGCAGCTCCGCGAGATCTCACGCGAGCTGCAGCTGCCGGGCAACAGCCAACCGGCACCGAGCGAGGAGATCCTCACCTCGGTGCTGTCCGGTCTGCTGAGCCACGTGGGATTGGCGGACGTCACTGAACCCACCACCAAGCAGCTTGGCCGCCGCAGGAAGCGGCCCGGTCCGCGCGAGTACCTGGGTGCGCGTGGTGCGAGATTCGCCATCAATCCGGGTTCCAGCCTGGTCAAGTCACAGCCGCCGCTGGTGATGGCGTTCGAACTGGTGGAGACCACCCGGCTGTGGGCGCGGACGGTGGCCGGCATTGACGCCTCATGGGTGGAGCAGGTGGGTGGGCACCTGCTGAAATTCCAGCACTCCGAGCCGCACTGGTCATCAGCGTCCGGCGCCGTTCTCGCCCGCGAGAAGGTCAGTCTGTACGGCGTGCCGATCGTGGCCGACAGGATGGTCAACTACGCCCGGATCGACCCCCGGCAGGCCCGTGAGATCTTCATCAGGTCAGCCCTGGTCGAGGGCGCATGGGCCACCCGGCACGACTTCTTCCACCGAAACGCCGAGGTGCGCAGCGCCGCAGAGCAGCTGGAGGAGCGGGCTCGCCGACGCGACATCATGGTGGACGACGAGACGTTGTTCGGCTTCTATGACGCACGGATTCCGCAAGAGGTGGTCTCGGTCCGCCACTTCGACGCCTGGTGGCGCCACCAGGACGATCCCACGTTGCTGGATCTGAGCTTGGACGACCTGGTCGTCGACACCAGCAGTGCCGTCGACGGCTCCGATTTCCCCGACACCTGGCGCATCGACGATGTGGAGCTTCCGGTCGCCTACGTTTTTGAGCCGGGTGCCGGCCACGATGGGGTGACGGTCACCATCGGGTTGGAGCAGCTCAACCAGCTGACCGCCGAACCCTTCAGCTGGCAGGTGCCGGGGCTGCGGCACGAGCTGGCCACCGAACTCATCCGCTCACTGCCGAAACAACTGCGCACGAACTTCGTTCCGGCCCCCGACCACGCCCGCACCGCCCTGCGGTGGCTGGAGGAGCACCAGGGCGACCATCGTCGCTACCTGCACCAGGAGCTTGGGCGCGCGCTGCGGCAGCTGACCGGCGTGCAGGTCCCCGACGACGGATGGCGCCCTGACGCCGTGCCACAGCACCTGCGGGTGGCGTTCACCATCACCCAGAATGGAGCGCCACCGCGGCACAGCGAGAGTTTCTCGGCGGTCCGCGAGGAACTCGCCGACCGGTTGAGCGCCACCCTCACCCGTGCCGCCAAACGTGCAGCGGTCACGGGTGCCACCACGTGGAGCTTCGGTGCCATCGACACCGCGACCACGATCAAGGATCGCGCTCACCTGGTGATCGGTTATCCGGCGCTCCGCGACGACGGAGACAGTGTCGCGGTGGTCGTGCTCGATTCAGAACCACGGGCCGAGATGAGCCACCGGGCCGGGTTGAACCGACTGTTGCTGCTGAACACCCCCGATCCGACGAAGTGGGTGGTGGCCCACTTGAGCAATGTCGACAAGCTCGCGCTCGGCAACAGCCCCTATCCCGCGGTGCCGAATCTGCTTGCCGATGCCCGCTTGAAGGCGGTGGATCGATTGGTTCAGGGCGCCGGCGGGGCCCAACGGGTGCGGAACGTTGATGCCTTCGCCCGGTTGTCGGTGCAGGTACGGCAGAACCAGGCTGACACCATGCGGCAGGTGGTCGGCACCGCCGCCGAGGTGTGTCGACTGACATCCGAGGTGTCGCTGTCGCTGTCCAGGCGGTCCGGAACTCCAGTCGCCGAGGATCTCGGAGCACAGTTGGCGAATCTGGTTTTCGTGAACTTCCTCAGCGCCACCGATGATCCGTGGCTGCACCATCTGCCGCGCTACCTCAAGGCGATGCGCCTCCGCCTGGACGCGGCCGCAGCCAATCCTGCTCGCGACGCTCAACAGTCAGAGCTGGTCGACGCATTGGAGGTGGAGTACGCGGAACTGGTGGACGAGCAGCCCGAGGGTCCGTTGGTCCCCGCCGTCGAACAGATCGGGTTCCTGATCGAGGAACTGCGGGTGCAAATCTTCGCTCAACAGTTGCGCACTTCGGTGAGCGTTTCGGCGAAGCGGATTCGCTCAGCGATCCGGGCCGCCCGGGGCTGACGGCGAACCGCGAATGTGACTGATTCGTCGACGGTTGTGCAAGCATGGCTTGGTGCCTAAAACAACAGCTGAGCTGGTCAGCTTGCTGGACCTGGAAGAGATCGAAGTGGGTCTGTTCCGTGGTCGGCAACCGGAGACGAAGCTGCAGCGCACCTTCGGCGGGCAGGTGTTGGCGCAGAGCCTGATGGGCGCTTACCGCACCGTTCCCGACGACAGGGTGCTGCACTCACTGAGCGCCTACTTCCTGCGCGCCGGCAGGACTGATGCCCCGATCATCTACGACGTGGAGGACACCCGTGACGGCGGAAGCTTCTCCTCGCGCCGGGTGCGGGCCCGCCAGTACGGCAGGACCATCTTCCACCTGTCATCGTCTTTCCACGTGCTGGAGCAAGGCCTGGAACACAGTGACCCGGTGCCCAGCGATGCCGCTCCGGCCGAGGACTGCCCACGCTTGGTGGAGGTGATGCAGCGGCGCTTCGGCAAGACGTCAGAGTTGTGGCGCGAATGGGACGCGCTCGACGTGCGGCTGGCTGGCCCGTCCGACAAATCACGCTTGGATGCGGGCCTTGGCCACAGCGCGCACATGCGGGTATGGGTGCGTACCACGGATCGACTACCTGACGACCCGCGACTGCACCAAGCGGTGTTGGCCTACATGTCAGACATGACACTGCTCAGCGTCGCCACCGTGCCGCACGAGGTGGTGTTTCTGTCGCCACAGATTCAGTCGGCCTCGATCGATCATTCGATGTGGTTCCACAGAAGGTTTCGCGCCGACGAGTGGTTGCTGTACGACCAGATCTCGCCCTCGGCGTCCGAGGGGCTGGGGTTCAGCGCCGGACGACTGTTCCAGTCCGGCAGCATCGTCGCTTCCTGCAATCAAGAGGGCTTGATCCGCGTGCTGGGGAACTCGGCGAAGAAGCCCCCCAGCTGATCAGGCAGCGATGCGCAGTTGAGCGAGCGCATGGCGCTCGATCTGGCGAACCCGCTCAGCGGTGATGCCCCAGACGGCACCGATGTCGGCAAGTTTCGCCTGACGGCCATCCAGCAGGCCGTAGCGACGCCGCACCACGTCGGCAGATCTCGCGTCCAAGCTGGACAACAACCCCTCGAGGCGTTCCCGGTCCTCGGCATCCAGGACCATCTCGTCCGGACCGGGGGAGGTCTCCCGGGCGATCAGGTCGCCCAGAGCCGTATCGCCGTTTTCCTCCACCGGGGCATCCAGGCTGACGTGCTCGCGGGAGTAGCGGATCAGGTCGACGACGCGTTCGGGCTGCAGGTCGAGTTCGGCGGCAATCTCCTCCACGTCCGGATCGCGGCCGAAGCGGCGCTCCAGAGTGCGACGTACCGCTGACACCTGGTTGATCTGCTCCGCCACGTGGACGGGTAGACGCACGATGCGTGCCTGCTGGGCAATGCCCCGGCTGATCGCCTGACGCACCCACCAGGTGGCATAGGTGGAGAACTTGAAACCTTTGGCGTAGTCGAACTTCTCCACTGCGCGGATCAGCCCGGTGTTGCCCTCCTGCATCAGATCGAGCAGCGGCATCTGAGAGCGTCCGTACTTGCGGGCCACCGACACCACCAAGCGAAGGTTCGCCTGCACGAAACGAGTCATGGCAGCGGAGCCTTCCTCGGCGATCAGGCGCAGCTCGTCCTCAGTGGCCTCGACGCTGACCTCTTCCCGGTCGTCCAAAATGGCATCTGCCAGCAGGCCGATCTCGATCTTGCGTGCGAGTTCCACCTCCTCAGCAGCATTCAGCAATGCTGTCTGCGCGATGGCGTCGAGGTATAGACCGACAGCATCCTTGCCGTCTATACCCTCGGAGTTGCGCACACGGGTCCTGGTATCCATTAATTACCCTTTCGCCTCTTTCACTGGAACAACGCATCAGAGAGCCGTTTTGATCCGTTCGAGTCGAAATATCTGTGGTGGGGCGCCTGATCATCGACCAAAGTCGCAGAACAGCCACCGGGTTTCATACCTCAGTAGGGTTCTCACTGCAGATCTGGTCGATCAACCAGGCCAATTCGAAGGCTTCGTCGCGCCACGCGTCGTAGCGTCCGCTCAGCCCACCGTGACCAGCCTGCATTTCCGTCTTGAGCAAAATCCTGCCCTCGGAGGCGTTGTTGGCCAAGGAACGCAGCCGGGCGACCCATTTGGCTGGTTCCACGTACAGCACCCGGGTGTCGTTGAAGCTGGTCGTCGCCAGCACCGCGGGGTACGCCTGCGCCCGGACGTTCTCGTAGGGGGAGTATGCCTTGATGTAGCGGTACGCCTCTGGATCGTGCAGCGGATCACCCCATTCGTCCCACTCGACCACCGTCAGCGGCAGATCAGGATCGAGGATGCTGGTCAGGCAGTCCACGAACGGGACCCCTGCCTGGATGGCGCAGAACAGGTCGGGGCGCAGGTTGGCCACGGCTCCCATCAGCAGACCACCGGCGCTGGCCCCTCTGGCGGCGAGTCGATCAGCAGACGTGTATCCGTCGGCCACGAGCGTCTCGGCTGCTGCGATGAAGTCGGTGAAGGTGTTCATCTTGCTGCTGGTCCGGCCCTGCTCGTACCATCGACGGCCCATCTCGCCGCCACCGCGGACGTGCGCGATGGCGTACACGACGCCACGTTGCAACAGGCTCAACCGTGCGATGGAGAACACCGGGGGAATGGACATCTCATACGACCCGTAGCCGTACAGCACGCACGGGGCTGACCCGTCCAGGGCGACGTCCTTGTGGTGCACCACGGAAACAGGTACGTGGGTGCCGTCCGGGGCCTGCGCCCACACGCGGCGTTGCACGTAGTCACTGCTTCGATACGGGCCGTGCCGAGGGTGGTCGAGCACGGGGGTCTGCTTCAGGACGGTGAGGTTCCCGGAATCCAGGCGCAGTTCGAGTACCTGGCGGGGCGTCACCAGGGAGGAGAAGGTGACCCGAACCGTGTCGGTGTCGTAGTTGGCGCCGGAGTGGGCCGACACCTCGTGCAGAGAATCCCCGAATTCGACGATCATTCCTGGTAGCAGGCCGCCGGAGTCGTCGCGGGGAAACACCTGGATCTCACTGAGCCCGCCGCGGCGCTGGGAGAGCACCACATGGGATGCGTAGGCGTCTACTTGCTCGAACCGCTCACCGTCGGCCGCGCTGCTCAGCGTGCGCCAGTCCGAAGGGCTTGAGGAGTCCAGTGGTGCTTCCGCCAACTCGAAATCGGGGTTGGCTGCGTTGTGCAGGATCAGCAGCCTCTCACCTGCCACTTCCACGTCGTACTCGACGCCTTGCTGCCGGCCAGCGATCGAACGCGGCTTTGCTTCGGGGGTGCTGGCGCTGAGCAGCCAGCACTCACTGGTGATCTTGCTGCCGGAGGTGACCACCAACCAGCTGGAGTCGCGGGAGTCGTCGGCATTCAACCAGAACCGCTCGTCCGATTCGGTGAGCACCAACTGGTCGGTGCCGCTCGGCGTCCCGAGGTGGTGACGCCACAGCTGGTGCGGGCGCCAGGACTCATCGATCCGGTGGTAGAAGAAGTAGTCATTGCCCAACCAGCTACCGCCGGCCGGGATCTCCCGGATCGAGTCGTCGAGCTGTCTGCCGGTGTCCACCTCGATCAGGCTGAGGTCGTATCGCTCGTCACCGTGGATGTCGGCGGAATACGCCAGTCGGGTGCCGTCCGGGGAGATCGCGAAGACGCCGAGCTGGTAGAAGTCATGGTCTCGGGCTGCAAGGTTGACGTCGAGCAATATCTGCTCGTCGGCTGGGGGCGAGCTGATGTCTCTCAGCTCGGCACTGCTCGCGGGGGCGCGGCAGTAGATCGGGTAGCTCTGCCCTTCAACTGTGCGGACGTAGTACCAGTAGCCTTTTCCGCCGACGTGGTGCACCAGCTCGGGGACGGACAGATCAGTCTGGCGGGTACGGTGACGGATGTCGTCGAAGATCTCCTGGCGCAGTTCCGCCAGGTGTTCGGTCTGGGCGGCGGTCCACGCGTTCTCCGCCTCCAGATGGCTGCGCACCTCCGAAGAGTCCTTGTTTCGCAACCACTCGTAGGGATCGCTCACCTCGTCGCCGTGGTGTCTGCGCAATTGTGGCCGCTCGACGGCGGGCGGTGGCATCCGGTGGCTGCTGGGGGTGAGAGTTTGACTGTCGGTCACGAAACCACTGTAGGGGCCTTAGGACACGCGAAGGAATAAGGTAGGTATTTGGTGCTGGAGGCTCTAGGATTGTGCTATGTCCGAGATAGCGCAGTTGGCAGAGTCCGCGGGACGTAGGTACACAGCGGTGCGTGCGCATCTGGATGAGCGGCAGCGTCGGCTGGTGCTGGGCATCGAGGCCACCGAACTTGGACGTGGTGGGATCAAGGCGGTCGCGGCGG
>JAGXHS010000023.1 GCA_024636075.1 Propionibacteriaceae bacterium | reverse complement strand
GTGTCCAAGACCTCTGTGTAGGCCAGCGGAGCATCGCCATGCCTCAGTGAGGCGGAGCGACGCACGATCCTGCTGTTGTAACCCGACATCACGAACGGGCCGTGCCAGCGACCCGTGCCGCGGTCCTTTCCGATGGTCCTGGGACCCCGCCCGTATGCCGTCCGCTCGACGGCCAAGGCGTCCGGGTCGGCGACGATGCGTCGGGACGAGGGATCCTCGCGGATGGCGATGAACTGCTGCCGCAGCGAATCGATCGTGCCACCACTGAAGCCGCCCCTTGCGCGGCGCACGTGCATTGTCGCCTCGACGACATGCCCCTCGCCGTCGGCGGCGGAGGCGTTGTCCGCAAGCATCATCCCCAGGTCCGATGGCACCGAATCGAAGCCGCACGAGGGCACGAGGCGAGCACCACTCTCGACGGCCCGCGAGTGGTGCCGCTCGATGGCTTCGCGGACGAACAGCACTTCGCCGGTCAGGTCTGCGTAGTCGGTGCCCTGCTCGGCGCAGGCAGCGATCAATTCGCGGCCGTGGGTGAAGTAGGGGCCAACGGTTGATGCGATCACCCCGGTGCGACCGGCAAGGCCCTCGGCTGCGGAACGGTCAGTGACATCGACAGTGATCAGGGGCCAGTCCCGGGCCTCTGGGGACAGGTCAGCCCGGAGGCGCTGCAGCTTGCCCTCGGAGCGCCCGGCAAGCGCGATACGGATGTTGTCCGGAGCTGAACGGGCGAGGTGGGCAGCGGTCAGGCGGCCGACGAAACCCGTGGCGCCAACCAGGACCAGCTCGAATTCGCGATCGGTCACTCCCACATCATGCCGCCCGACGCAGAGCGCATGGATCGACGCGCCGCGACCTACCTATGATGGGGTGACCATGAGCGAGCACAGCGTGGGCTGTACACCGCCTAGGATCTCTACGACGGGCTGGTCAGGGGCGGCGACTACGACGATTGCATGGACGCGCAGGTCTACCAGTGGCTGCAAGAGCACCGCAACGACCCGCCGGTCAGGGCCAGCACCGCGATGAGTCTGCACGACCATGCGATCCGCGATGCTCTGAACAACCTGCTCGACGAATCCGCAACCGTGGAGCGGGAGCACGTCATCGGCATCATGGGCGGGCACGCTGCCGAGCGTGGTTCCGAGCAGTACCGGCAGGCGGCCCGACTGGCCGCCGACATCAGTGAGCAGGGATGGGCGGTGCTCACCGGCGGCGGACCGGGCGCCATGGAGGCCGCGAACCTTGGCGCTCACCTGGCAGGTCAGCCCGAACGGCTGACCGAGTGTCTGCGGCTGCTGGCCACGGCACCAGATTTCACCGACGACATCACCAGCTGGGCACGTGTCGCTCTGGAGGTGCGGTCGTCCTACCAGTCGACGGCGGTCAGTCTCGGCGTCCCGACCTGGTTCTACGGCCACGAGCCGCCCAACCCATTCGCCAGTCACATCGCCAAGTTCTTCTCCAACGCCTTGCGCGAAGACGTCCTGCTGAAGCTGTGCCGAGGTGGACTGGTCTACCTGCCCGGTGCCGCTGGCACAGTGCAGGAGATCTTCCAGGCCGCGACCGGCAACTACTATTCTCCCGCCGAGGAACCGGTCGTCCCGATGGTGCTGGTCGACACCCAGTACTGGAGCGAGCAGTTGCCGGCGTGGCAGCTACTCAGCCGCCTGGGTGCCGGTCGGGAGACGGCTGATCACGTTCATCTGGTGGATTCAGTGCCGGAGGCCGCTGATGTGTTGGGAACCGCGCACTGCTGACCTCAGACCTCAACCTCGGAGCCGTCCCCGGACCACAGCGTGTGGAAGGAGCCCTCGGCGTCGATGCGCCGATAGGTGTGCGCACCGAAATAGTCCCGCAGGCCCTGGGTGAGAGCTGCATTGACGCGGGGCGCGCGGACCATGTCGTAATAGCCGAGAGCCGCGCTGAAGCCGGGCACTGGTGTGCCGCCTTGTACACCGGCGACGACGACCCGCCGCCAGGCGTCCTGGTTCCTGGCGAGTTCCGCCGCCACACTGGGGGCCTGCAACAGACTGGTGAGCTGATTCTCCGCGTATTCGGAACGGATGCGTTCGAGTAGCTTGGCCCTGATGATGCACCCGTCCCGCCAGATCTTCGCCACCTCGGCGATGTCGATCTCCCAGCCGTACTCGGTGGCTGCCTGACGGATCAGATCCAGGCCTTGAGCGTAGGCAACCACCTTCGCCGACCACAACGCATCACGGATGTCGTTGACAAAACCCTGTCGATCCTCGACGTCGAGGCCGCGCTGCGGGCCTTGGAGTGATTCCTGGGCGACAGCACGCAGGTCAGCGTCCGACGAGGCAGCACGAGCGAACACGGATTCAGCAATCGTGTTCACTCCGACACCCAGCGACAACGCGGACTGCACTGTCCAGGTGCCAGTCCCCTTCATCCCGGCAGCGTCCTTGATCACTTCAACCAATGGCTGAGAAGTCTTCTCGTCCACTTTGCGCAACACCTCAGAGGTGATCTCGATCAGGTACGAATCCAGATCACCGGTGTTCCACGCCTTGAAGACATCGGCCATCTCCTGATGACTCAACCCAGCCGCCTTCAACAACTCGAACGCCTCACCGATGAACTGCATGTCGGCGTACTCGATGCCGTTGTGCACCATCTTCACGAAGTGCCCGGCACCATCAGTGCCGATGTAGGCACAGCAGGGCTCGTCACCGACATGCGCAGAGATGTCCTCCAGGATCGGACCCAACGCCTGATAACTCTCCGCAGACCCACCCGGCATGATCGAAGGGCCCTCCAAGGCCCCCACCTCACCACCGGAGATGCCAGCACCGACGAAGTGCAGTCCCTTCTCCCGCAGAGCAGCCTCGCGACGACGGGTGTCCTGGTAGAACGAGTTGCCGCCGTCCACGACGATGTCACCCTGGTCCAACAGCGGAACGAGCGACTCGATGGTGGCATCAGTGCCCTTGCCGGCCGCGACCATGATGATGATCCGTCGCGGTCGTTCCAGACTGGCGACGAACTCCTCAAGCTCACTGGCAGGCACGAAGTCACCCTCGTCGCCATGGTCCTCGATCACCGCATCGGTCTTGGACGTGGTCCGGTTGTAGATCGCGGTCCGGTAGCCGTGTCGTGCAATGTTGCGCGCCAGACTCGAACCCATCACGGCCATCCCGATGACACCGACCTGCGCTTCTGCCTCAGTCATTGTGTTCTCCCTCTGAGTGTTGAAATCCAGTATTGCTTCCGATCCGAAGCGCCCCAGGTCACGCAAGCACTGCGCGTCGAGGACCGCCTTCGGTGGACAGGTCCTCCTCGCCGGCAACCCCCGCGTACCGGGGCCCGCCTGCGCCCACGACTGTTCGGCGCTGTCCCGATTCGCTGATGCCCCAGCGGTCGTGCAAGCGACGCAACGGACCCGGCGCCCACCAATTCCACTTGCCCAGCACCGACATGGTGGCCGGCACCAACAACATCCGCACGATCGTCGCGTCCAGTGCCACCGAGAGCATCAGCCCGACACCCATCTGCTGCACGAGCAACAGTCGCGCAGCGGCGAATCCACCCAGCACGATCAGCACCAGCAGCGCCGCTGAGGTGATGATCCGCCCGGAGCGTTGCACACCGATGGCGACCGCCCGGGCGTCGGGTTCACCCTGTTCGTGCAGTTCCACGATACGCGCCAACAGGAACACTTCGTAGTCCATCGCCAGGCCGAAGCCGAAGGTGAGCATCAGCACGGGGACCACCTGTTCGATACCTCCGGTGGAGGTGAATCGAAGCACGCTCTCCAGGTGTCCGTTCTGGAAAATCCAGGTCATCACGCCGAATGATGCACCCAGCGACAGCACGTTGAAGATCAACGCCTTGATCGGCAGTGCCAACGATCCGGTCATGGCGAACAACAGCACGATGGTGGCGAGACCCACGATGAGGATCGCCCACGGCGCCGTCTTCTTGATGCCGCTGGAGAAGTCGAGGACGCGCGCCTCGGAACCGGTCACCCACGTCTGGTAGCCGGGGTCCGCCGAGCGCAGTTCCAGCACCAGGTCCTCGCCCACGCTGTTGTCGATGCTGGCGCTGCTCGCGACCACGTCGAACTTCACCAGGCCGTCGCCCAGATCGCTGACCGGATCAACCCTGGTCACGTTGGCCATCGCGCCGACCGTGTCGGCGAAGTTGGTTGCCTGTTCCACGGTGGCATCGGCGACCACGGTCGCTGCGGGTGCCCGCAAGGCCGGGAAGTCGGCATTCAGCTGCTCCAGGAAGACCCGCTGGGCGTTCTGTTTGGGCAGCAGCTCGACGCCCGATGCTACCTGTCGCATCGACAACACCGGGGAGGCGAGGAACAGCAACAGGACGACGCAGCCAGCGATCACGCTGAACTTGTGTCGCTGGACCCACCGGGCCAGCCGGGCGAAGTTCCCGTCGTCCGGATCCGTCGGCGGCTTCCGGGGCACGAGTCGACGACCCGCCAGTCGGCACGTCGCAGGCACCAGGGTGAGGGACGCCAACAGTGCGACGGCAACCACGCTGACCCCCGCGATGCCCACCGCACGGATGATCGCGGCCGGGAAGATGATCAGGCCGGCGATGGAGATACCGATCGTCAAGCCGGAGAACATCACGGTGCGCCCGGCGGTGGCCACGGTTCGCTCGGTGGCGGACACCAGATGTGCTGCGTCGAGTTCTTCCCGGGTCAGGTGCAGTGCCTGCCGGGCGATCTCCTCACGGAACCGACTCACCATCAACAATCCGTAGTCGATGGACAAGGCCAACCCGAGCAGGGTGACGATGTTCACCACGGTGGCGTCCAACTGGGTCAGGTGGCTGAATCCGAGCAGGATGGCCAGACCACCCGCGATCGCTGCCAGGGCACCGACGATGGGCACCCCTGCCGCGATGAAGCCCCCGAAGACGAAGACCATCACGATCAGGCTCAGCGGCAGCGCCACCCCTTCGCCGCGCTGCAGATCGACCTTGATCTGATTTGTGATGGTGTCGAGCAGCGGTATCGGTCCGCCGTAGCTCACCGTGGCCCCGTTGACCGATCCCAGCGACGTCCTGACCGTCGAGACGATGTCGTCCACCGCGGCGACGCGTTGGGTGGAGGACAACCCCTTGTCGATCGACACAAGGTAGACGAAAGCGCTGGAGTCACCGGTGGACACGAAGGCCTGTTCCGCCACCGCCAGTTGAGGCCCGGGGACCATGAACGGTGAGGCCACCTTCTCCACGTGGTCCAGCACGGCCAACTGGCCTTGCACCAGCGGCCCCAACCGTTGGATTGCGGGATTGACCAACGGTGCGTCATCGACCCGAACCACCACCTGGTTGGTGTTGGATGCCTCCGACAGCAGATCATCCGCAGTCTTCGACTCCGATGGAACCGACGGGGCGGATTGGTCGAGCCGACCGAACAGAGCCTCATTGCCGAACCAACCCAGCGCTGAACCCAGCCCTGCGACGGACGCCAGGAACCAGACGAACACCACCACCAATGCATGCCGACCGACCCAGCCGCCAAGTCTCTGCATGGGTTTCACTGTAGTCTCGGCCACCGACCGCGCACGGGCGTCACTCGTTGTCGGCGCCGACTTTGGTGGCGGCCAGCTGTCCGCAGGCGCCGTCGATCTCCCGCCCTCTGGTGTCTCGGACGGTGGCTGGAACGCCGCGGTTTTCCAGACGGCGGATGAACTCCGCCTCCACCCCGGGCCGTGAGGCCGTCCATTTGGAACCGGGCGTCGGATTAAGCGGAATCAGGTTGACGTGCGCCCAGTTCCAGTCGCCGCGAGCCTTCAGCACGTCGGCGAGCAGTTCGGCCCGCTCCGGTTGGTCGTTGATGTCGCGGATCATGATGTATTCGATCGATACCCGGCGCTTCGTCAGCTTTGCGTACTGCCAGGCGGCGTCCAGCACCTCGGCGACCTTCCACCTGGTGTTGATCGGTACCAGTTCGTCACGCAGTTCGTCGTCGGGAGCGTGCAGCGACACCGCCAGCGTGACAGGAATTGCCTCAGTCGCCAGTTGCTCGATCCGCGGCACCAGCCCCACCGTCGACACCGTGATGCCCCGCGCGCTCATCTCCAAACCGTCCGGCTTGGCCCCGGTCATCACCCGCACCGCACCCATCACGGCCCGGTAGTTGGCCATCGGCTCGCCCATCCCCATGAACACGACATTGCTCAGGTTCCCCGGGCCTCCGGCGATCTGTCCGGCACGCAGCCGACGCATGCCATCGACAACCTGGGCGACGATCTCGGCGACCGACATGTTGCGTTGCAGTCCGCCCTGTCCCGTCGCGCAGAAGGGGCAGGCCATGCCACAACCAGCCTGGGAGGACACGCAGAGCGTTGCGCGGTTCGGGTAGCGCATCAGCACCGACTCGACAAGTGCCCCGTCCTTCAGGCGCCACAGGTTCTTCACCGTGGTGCCGTTGTCACAGGTCTGGGTGGTGACGGGGTGCAACAGTTCCGGGAAGAACTGGGTGTGCAATTCGTCGCGGGCAGCAGCCGGAAGATTGGTCCACTGGTCCGGGTCTTCGGTCAACCGCTCGAAGAAGTGCTGCGACAGTTGACGGGCGCGGAAGCTCCTGTGACCGAGTACCTGCACGGCATTGATCCGCTCGGGTGGAGTCAGGTCCGCCCAGTGCGTGGGGGGCTTGCCCCGGCGGGGTGCTGCGAACACCAGCGGAAGCTCTGTCCCCGGAGCTGCCAACGGCTCGTTCGGCATCGCCGGTCGGCGACGCGCCGCAGGTGACTGGCTCATCCGCCGGGCACCAGGAGATACATCACGAACCACGCCGCGGGAGCGGCCACGAGCAACGAATCCAGCCGGTCCATCACCCCGCCGTGGCCGGGCAGGAAGCTGGACATGTCCTTGATTCCGACATCACGTTTGATCAGCGATTCGATCAGGTCGCCACAGGTTCCGAAGGCCACCAGCACCGCACCGAGGATCAGTCCCACCCAGAACTGCACACCCAGCAGCCAGGTCGCGCAGGCGGCCCCGATCAGCATGCCGAACCCCACCGAGCCGGCGAACCCTTCCCAGCTCTTCCGGGGACTGATCCTGGGAGCCATCGGGTGCTTGCCGAAGATCACACCGACGGCATAGCCACCGATGTCGGAGGCCACCACGCACAGGATGAAGGTGATCATCCGTCGGGTGCCCTGGTCTCCCGCCAGCAACAACGCCACGAAACTCCCCAGTAGGGGCAGATAAGCGATCACGAACAGGCTGGCAGCAGCATCGCGAACGTAACCTTCAGCGCCCTGCGGCATCCGCCAGATCAGCGCCGCCAGCACGGTGAGGCCCAGGGCGGCCAGCAGAATGGTGTTCGACCCGATGCCCCCAGCGGGAAGCTGACCGGCCAGGTAGGATCCGAGCACGATCGCCACGGTGCCTGACACGATCGGCACGATGGCTGCTGTCATCCCGATCCTGCGCAGTGCGTTGCTCACTTCGATCGCCCCCAGTGCGAGCGCCGTGGCCACCAGGATGATGAAGCCCCAATTGAAGAACCACAGGGTGAGCACGAACGCCAGGACCAGGCCCACCCCGACCACGATCGCGGCAGGCAGGTCGCGGCCAGCTCGCGAGGTGGCCGGAGTGCCCGGCACCTGATCCGGGGGTAGGTGCTGTTGGCTCATCCGCGCCTCAGACCTCCAGCAGTTCTGATTCTTTGCCCTTCAACAGCTCATCGATCTGGTCGACGTACGACTTGGTCACCGAATCCAGCTTCTTCTCGGCCCGCGAGAGCTCGTCCTCACTGATCTCGGAATCCTTCTCCAGCTTCTTCATCGCTTCGTGGGCGTGTCGCCGGGAGTTGCGGATCGCGATGCGGCCATCCTCCGCCTTGTGGCGCGCCATCTTGATGTACTCCTTGCGCCGCTCCTCGGTGAGGACGGGCATGACGATGCGGACGCTCTTGCCGTCGTTGGACGGGTTGACGCCGAGGTCGGAGTCGCGGATCGCCTTCTCCACCGCTTTCACCGACGACGGGTCGAAGGGAGTGATCAGCACCGTGCGGGGCTCGGGCACATGGAAGGTGGCGAGCTGCTGCAACGGGGTGGGGGTGCCGTAGTACTCGGCAGCCAGCTTGTTGAACATCGCCGGATGGGCACGGCCGGTGCGGATCGCTGCGAACTCTTCGCGAGCGAAATCGACCGAGTCGGCCATCTTCTTTTTCGCGTCCTTCATGATGTCGGAAATCATGATCTGTGGTCCCCTTTCACGGGTGTGCTGAAAGTGCAGTGTGCTCAGGTGGTGGTTCAGGCGTGAATGACCGTACCGATGGGTTCGCCCGCGATGGCGCGCACAATGTTTCCTTCACCATTCAAATTGAAGAAGACCATCGGAAGGGCGTTGTCGCGGGCCAATGCCACGGCGGATGCGTCGGCCACCTTGAGGTCGCGGGCCAGGTAGTCGTCGTAGCTGAGTTCGTCGAACTTCACCGCGTCGGGGTTCTTGTTCGGGTCGGAGTCGTACACGCCGTCGGCTCCCTGCTTGCCCATGAACAGCGCATCTGCGCGGATCTCCAGGGCTCGCTGCGCCGACACGGTGTCGGTGGAGAAGTACGGCATCCCGGCTCCGGCACCGAAGATGACCACCCGACCCTTGTCGAGATGTCGCTCGGCGCGGCGCGGAATGTAGGGCTCGGCGACCTGACCCATCGTGATCGCGGTCTGTACCCGAGTCTGCACGCCGGCCTTCTCCAGGAAGTCCTGCAGCGCCAGACAGTTCATCACCGTTCCGAGCATCCCCATGTAGTCGGCTCGTTGGCGCTCCATGCCGCGGGCCTGCAGTTCGGCGCCCCGGAAGAAGTTGCCGCCGCCGACGACGATCGCCACCTGGGTTCCCCGAGAGACCACCTCGGCGATCTGTTCGGCGAGACCCGCCACCACGTGGGGATCAACACCGACCCGCCCACCGCCGAACACTTCGCCCGACAGTTTGAGCACAACACGTTTGTAGGCGTTGTCCACCATTGATCCCCTCTTCTCGGCCTGGGCCCCTCAATGGAACATGCGCCGCACCCGTCATGGTGCAGCGCATGTCACTCTACTGAACTTGATGCAAATCAGGAGCCAGCCGCGAAGCGAACGAAACGGTTGATGGTGACGTTCTTCTCCTTCAGCAGGGCACCAACGGTCTTCTTGTCGTCGGAGACGGCTGGCTGGTCCACCAGACAGACGTCCTTGAAGAAGCCGTTGACCCGGCCTTCGATGATCCGGGGAAGGGCCTTCTCCGGCTTGCCCTCTTCCTTGGCGGTGGCCTCGGCGATGTGCTTCTCGTGCGCCACCACCTCGGCGGGAACGTCGTCGCGCGAGACGTACTGCGGCGACATGGCCGCGATCTGCAGGCAGACGGTGTGCACGAACTCTTCGTCGTCACCCTCGTACTCGACCAGGACGCCGACCTGCGGTGGCAGGTCCTGACTGCGGCGGTGCAGGTAGCTGGCCGCCTTGCCGTCGAACCATGCGGTCTCGGTCAGTTCCAGCTTCTCGCCGATCTTGGCCGACAACTCACCGATCGCATCGTCCACGGTGGTGTCACCCTGGAGCAGCACTGATCCGGCAGCGACCTTGCCCGCTGCCCTGGCCTGGTCCACGGCGTTGACGATCTGTTCGGCCAGCGCCTTGAACTCGTCGTTCTTGGCGACGAAGTCGGTCTCGGAGCCCAACTGCACCAGCGCGTTGCCGGCCGCGGCGACCAGCCCGTTGCTGGCATCGCGGTCACTGCGCTTGGCGGCCTTCGCCTGGCCGGTGACGCGCAGGATCTCGATCGCCTGGTCGAAGTCACCATCAGCCTCGGTGAGGGCCTTCTTGGCGTCCATCATTCCGGCGCCGGTGGCGTCGCGGAGCTTCTTCACATCTACAGCTGCAATAGCCATCTGTTACCTCATTTTCGCGTTGAACGGTAATGCGACGTGCGGGTTCAGGCGCGCGCCGGAACGAACCTTCAGACCTGCTCGGGCTTGGGGGTCTCGGCTTCAGGAGCCCGCACGGCCTCGACGGACTCGGGAGCTGGTACCTCGGACTGGGGAGCTGTCTCGACGACCTCGGGAGCTGCCACGACGACCGCCGGAGCTGCCTCGACGACCTCCGGAGCTGCCTCGACG
>JAGXHS010000022.1 GCA_024636075.1 Propionibacteriaceae bacterium | reverse complement strand
CCGCTGCGCCGGGTTGAGCCCCTCCAACAGGTCTGGGGCTGCACGCGCGGCGCGGCGCTCCGTCGGCGGCGCCGGGGTGGGGTGGGCAGCGTCCGGACGGGGGTCGAAGGCACTGAAGAGGTCGGGCATGGGTGTGTGTGACATGACCGCACCACGATAGTCCCGGCCCCGCCGGGGACCAAGGGAGCGACTCGCGCAGCTAGGCTGTGTGCATGCACCGGATGTTGACCGCACGGAAGTGGATGCACAGAGCTGTCGGCATTGTTGTGACCACCCAGGTATTGGCGATGATCGGTCTGACCATCGCCGACATGGTGGCGCGCAGAAAGCGCAAGCCACGCCGTTTTCCGATCTTGCCGGCGGAATCCGTTCGGGCTGGCGACCACGACGTGACGGTGTACACCTTCGGCGAAGACCTGTATGCGGACATGTTGTCGACGATCTCCTCCGCAAAGGACCACGTCTATCTCGAGACCTACATTTGGAAGTCCGACGAGGTGGGCGAACGGTTCAAGCAGGCTTTGATCCACGCTTCTCGACGCGGCGTCGACGTCCGGGTTGTCTACGACGGATTCGGCAACATGGTGGTCCCACGCTCGTTCTACGACATGGGTGAAAAGATCAAGCGTCGACGTCATCCGGTGATCTCCGGTTTCCGGTTCTTCGCTCCGCGCAATCTGGGCCGCAACCACCGCAAGTTGCTGGTTGTGGACGCCTCCGTGGCCTTCATCGGCGGCTACAACATCGGATCGCTGTACGCGGATCGGTGGCGTGACACCCACGCGAAGGTCCAGGGGCCGGTGGTGGCCGAGTTGGAGAACGCCTTCGTCGATTACTGGAACTCCCGACCGTTGAAGTTCTTCGGCAATCGTATGGTGGCCGGTGAGAACGATCTTCACACGACGTCGAGCAGAGTCTGGCGATCCGCCATCCAGGTGCACCGCAACTATCCGCGGTGGCAGATGTTCCCCATCCGCAACATGTACCTGGAGGCCATCGATCGCGCGTCTGACCACATCTTGCTCACCCAGGCGTACTTGATTCCCGACGACGACTTCGTGGCTGGGCTGTTCGCCGCAGTGCAGCGCGGAGTTGACGTACGGATCATCGTCCCGCAGCGCTCCAACCATGCCGTTGCTGACTGGCTCTCCCGTGGCTACTACGAAGACCTGTTGAGCCACGGGGTGCGGCTGTTCCGCTACCAAGGGGCCATGGTGCACGCCAAGACGGGCACCATCGACGGCGTGTGGTCGACCATCGGTACCGCCAACCTGGATCGGCTGAGCCTGGCCGGCAACTACGAGATCAACATCGAGATCACCGGCGAGGAGGTGGCCAACCGGATGGAACTGATCTACCAGATGGATCTGGGCAACTGTGTGGAACTGACCCAGGAGACCTGGCAACGTCGCTCGATCGTGGCGAAGTTCACCGAGGACCTGCTGGCCCCTTGGCGCCCCTTCTTCTGACGCCGGGTTCACCCCGGGGGGTGGAGAAACTGACCGGCAATTCAGCCGTCAACTGAAACACGCCTTAGGGAGGCGTTCAATGCGGGGTTCCGCTGCGGAAACACCTAGGCTGTGGCCATGGGTACAATCATTGGATACATCATCATCGGCCTCCTCGGAGGCGCGATTGCCAAGGCCATCCTTCCCGGTGAACAGGGCGGCGGCCTCCTCAAAACCATGCTCCTCGGCATCGTCGGAGCGCTGCTCGGCGGTTTCCTCGGCGGTCTGATCTTCGGAGTGTCGTACAGCAACATCTTCTCCATCACGGGCCTGCTCACCTCGATCGTCGGCGCCATTCTGGTGCTCGTCGTCTGGGGCTTCCTGCAGAAGCGCAAGGTCTGAGCGACACGCTCGACCACGGAGGGTCCGGAGTTCGCTCCGGGCCCTCTGTTTTGCGTACGGCCGGCGCTCAGCTGGTTCGTCACACCAGGCGGCGGTCGGTCGCCCACTTGGTCAGCTGGTGCCGGTTCGACAACTGCAGTTTGCGCAACACACTCGACACATGTGTCTCCACCGTCTTGATCGAGATGAACAACTCCTTCGCCACTTCCTTGTAGGCATACCCGCGGGCAATCAGCTTCATCACCTCCCGCTCGCGTTGGGACAACCGGTCCAGATCCTCGTCCACGGCGGCCACGTCGATGGAGCCGGAAAAGGCATCCAGCACGAACCCCGCCAACCGTGGTGAGAACACCGCATCGCCCGTCGCCACCCGTGCGATGGCTGTCAGCAGTTCGTCTCTGGAGATCGACTTGGTCACGTAGCCCCGCGCTCCAGCACGGATGACACCGATCACGTCCTCGGCCGCGTCCGACACCGAAAGGGCTAGAAACCTCACCTCCGGGTGACGCTGATGGATCTTACGGATCACCTCGACGCCACCACCGCCCGGCAGGTGAACATCCAACAACACAACATCCGGCGAGTGTTCCCGGATCGCCGCCACCGCCGTGTCAACGTCCTCGCCCTCCCCCACGATCCGTACCCCGGCAAACCCGGTGGCCTCGTCGGGTCCGGCATCGCCGATCTCATGGTGCACACCCGCACGGAACATGGCATGGTCATCGACCAGGACCACACGGTACGGCTCGGAGGTCTCTCCGGTCGGGACGGACGGTTCAGTCATCTCACACCTTCATTTCCAGTCGAATTTCAGTTCCGTGGTCCGGTCCGGAACGGATCTGCGCCGAACCACCGTGGCGCTCCATCCGCGCGATGATGGACTGCTTCACGCCCATCCTGTCATCTGCGATGTCAGACATCTGGAACCCAGCCCCCCGGTCCCTGACGAAGACCTCGACCGCGCCGTCGTCGACCTCAGCGAAAACGTCCACCAGATCCGCACCCGAGTGCTTGGCAGCATTCATGATCGCCTCCCGCGCGCTCTCCGCCAGGGCCGCCAGGGCACGCGTCAATGGAGCATCCCCGACGCAGACCAGTTCAATCGGCACGCCACGTTCTACCTCCACCTCGGTGGCTGCGGCGGTCAACGCGGCTTTGAGCGTCGTTTCCCTGTCCGGATCGGCGTACAGCCAGGCGCGCAGTTCCCGTTCCTGGCGGCGCGCAAGACTGGCAACAGCCTTCTGGTCCCCGGCTTGGCGTTGGATCAGGGCAAGTGTTTGCAACACGGAATCATGGAGGTGCGCCGCCATGTCAGCTCTGGCCTCGGAGACCAGCTTCTCGTCCCGCGCCCGCTTCAGATTCTGCTGCATCCGATGCAGCCACGGCGCGGCCGCAACACCCACCCCGGCCATGATCAGCAGACCCATCGCCAGCACTACGGGCAACTCATTGATCCCGATCCGGTTGGCCACGACGAGGGACACCGCCGCATTCACCATGGCCACGCCCAGCACGATTCGGGTGGCAGACGCCCATCTGCTCCGCGAAACCAGCGGCGCGAGCCAGCGGCTCGCTTTGGCCTCACCAGTCGCTGGAGCGTCGTCGGCCTGGCGCCAGATCAGCGCGATGCCGGCGGCCCCGACCAGGAAGGGCCAGAACCACGTGCTCGACACACCCAGGCCTGTTGCCTGGGTGAGCCAGATGATGCCGACGCCGATCGCAGCCAGGGCTGGCAGGATGCCCGAGTCACCTCGCCATCGTGACGACGACACGGCAGGGTCGCGCATGCCCCGCCGATTGGCCGATTCCAGGCCGGGAGCGGCGTGCGGATCGGCTCCCTTCGGCACGAGTACCCACAGCAAGCCGTAGATGATGACGCCCACGAATTGAACCATGGTCAGTGCCACGAACCCGAGCCGCACCAGTGTCACCGGCCACCCGAGATGTCGGGCGACACCGCTGGCCACTCCGCTCAACCAGGCCCCTTCTCGTTGACGTTCCAAGGGAGGCCGAGCTGGCCGGGCAGGACCGACGGGCAAGTCGTCGGGCGGCAGCTCGCCCGGACTCTGTCGATCATCTGGGTCCATGGTTTCTATGATGCCCCCAGCATCTCGCGTACGGCCAACCCGCGCGATTGGGGACTACCCGGAGTCAGCCCTGAACGGATGGGGTGTCGTTCAGGGTGACACCCGATGGTGTCCAGCCAGCAGCGCCGTCATGATGGAGGCATGGGACCACTCGAGCAGCTCAGCGACGGGCACCGGATGCGTCGTGCGTCAACTGACGCACGACTCGCCGGTGTCTGCGCGGGTGCGGCGCGGCAGTTCGGTGTCGATCCTGTGCTGATCCGGGTCGTTGCGGTGCCGTTGGCGCTTTCCGGTGGTGTCGGCATCGTCGCCTACCTCGGGGCCTGGTTGCTGTTCCCCACCGATGACAACCAGCAGGCTCCTCTGGAGCTGGCATTGCCTCAGCTGGCCAGCACCGACGACCGGACCCGACTGCTCTTCATCGGATTGGGCTCGGTCTTCGTGCCAATGCTGTTCGGGGCGAGTCTTCCCGGATCCATCGCACCAGTGATGATACTCGCCGCCATCTGGTGGCTCGCCACCCGCAACAAGGACCAGGCTCCGACCAACAGCGAACAACAGCTCCCTTTCACACCAAACAAGCAGGTCACACCCAGCGAACAAATGACCGCTCTCCCGCCCGCTGCCCCGAACACCCCCTTCGAACAGTCGGTAGACACCTGGCAACGACGTCTGGGCGATGTCGATTCCGGCCGGATCACCGCCCCCGCGCAACCAGACGCTGCTGCACGAACCATGGCTTCGGAGCGGCCGAACTTGATCGGTTCCACCGCTGCCACCCTCGTCGCACCGCCGCACAAACCCCGGCGATTGCTGTGGGGGCTGGCTCTCTGCGTACTCGCCCTCGCCGCCGGCACCGCCAGCTACTTCGCCTTCGACCAGGTGTCGAACCCCCTTCAGCTGGGTGTCGGCGTTGCGCTCGGGGTGCTCTCACTGGGCCTGCTCGCGCGGCTGCGTTCACCGCGGCCGTACCTGGTGGTCCTCCTCGGCGTCATCCTCGCCGTTGGCTCGCTGCTCGTCCCGAACATCACGGCAAACGACTTCACGGCCGCCGGCGAGCAGTACACCGGCACTTACACATCCGTGGCGCAGCTTCCCGGCCAGCCGATAAAGCTGGCCGCCAGCGAGGCGACCATCGACCTGGGCGAGCTTCGCCCGACCACGCCCGTCACCCTGAGCATCGATTCCCTCGCCTCCGCGACAACGATCGTCCTGCCCAGTGGCGTCGCCTACCGAATCGACTACCACGTGCGAATGGGATCGCTGTTGCTGCCGGGCCAGGAGATCAGCGGCTTCGCCGACTCGAGCGCAACCGGGAACGGGGCAGCCCCCCTGTTGATCCTGGATCTCCACGTGACCGCATCGGAGGTCACCGTCCATGAGTGATACACCGCGCACACAACAACTCGATGTCGGCTCTCTGATCTGGGCACTGATCCTGGCAGCCTTCGCTGCGCTGGCCATCAGCATCGCGTTGGGACACACCCCGGACTGGAGCTTGATCAAGATCCTCGCCCCCGTCTACCTCATTCTCCTCGGACTGCTCGGGCTCGTGCTCAGCAGACACCGAGGCTGAACACAACCACCACAAGAAAGGCAATCCACAATGAATCGAGACATCATGAACAACGAGAACAGCAGCGGCAAGCTCGTCCGCCCCCGCGACGGGCGCATCATCGGAGGTGTCTGCGCCGGGCTCGCCCGAAAGCTGGACCTCGACGTCAGCATGGTGCGTCTGGTCACCGCTCTGGTGGTGATCTTCACCGGCGTCGGACCGTTCGCGTACGTGGCGGCCTGGCTGGTGATCCCCGAAGAGGGAAAGAACACCACTGGTCTGGATCAGGTCGTGTCCGGGGCCAAGGAACGCTGGTCCAACTATCAGGCGACGAAGGGGAGCTCCGCGTCCAGCCGGCCGCAGCGGCCCCAGCAGCCCGGCGCTCCGCAGGATCAGGGCGAAACGTTCAATCCTTACACCTGATCAGTGCTCAATCCCACAACTGATCAATACAGGGCACGGCTCCGGCGACTCCGCGTCGGAGCCGTGCCCTGTGGCCAGCCATCCTTGATGTTGCCATGGATCTGGCGTTCCAGCTCGTTCCCCGACAGGGTGGTCTGCGCTCACTCCCACTCAATCGTGCCCGGTGGCTTGCTGGTGACGTCGAGCACCACGCGGTTCACGTCCGGGCACTCGTTGGTGATCCGGGTGGAGATCCGCTCCAGCAGTTCGTAGGGCAATCGCCCCCAGTCGGCGGTCATGGCGTCCTCGCTGGTCACCGGACGCAACACGATCGGGTGGCCGTAGGTCCGACCATCACCCTGGACACCGACCGAGCGGACATCGGCCAGCAAGACCACGGGGAACTGCCAGATCTCGCGATCGAGCCCAGCCTTGGTCAGTTCCTCCCGCGCGATGGCGTCGGCTTCGCGCAACAGGTTCAGTCGGTCAGCTGTCACCGCACCGATTATTCGGATCGCCAGTCCTGGTCCCGGGAAGGGTTGACGCCACACCATCGGCTCGGGGAGGCCCAACTGTTCGCCGACAGCGCGCACCTCGTCCTTGAACAACGTCCGTAATGGCTCGATCAGGCGGAACTGAAGGTCATCGGGTAATCCACCCACATTGTGGTGGCTCTTGATGTTGGCAGCCCCCTCACCACCTCCGGATTCCACCACGTCCGGGTACAAGGTTCCCTGGACCAGGAACTCGATGTCCTTCTGGTCGTTCAGCTCACGGGCGGTGGCTTCGAAGGTGCGGATGAACTCCCGACCGATGATCTTGCGCTTGGTTTCCGGGTCACCGACGCCGTCCAGGGCGCGCAGGAACCGGTCCGACTCCTCCGCCACCACGAGATCGACTCCGGTGGCCGCCACGAAGTCACGCTTGACCTGCTCGGCCTCGCCCTTGCGCAACAGGCCGTGGTCGACGAAGACACAGGTCAGCTGGTCACCGACGGCGCGTTGCATCAACGCTGCCGCGACAGCGGAATCCACACCACCCGACAGCGCACACAACACTCGCTCGTCGCCGACGGTGTCACGGATCTGGCTGACCTGATCCTCGACGATGTTCGCACTGGTCCAGTCAGGTGTGCATCCGGCAATGTGGTAAAGAAAGTTCGCCAGCAGCTCCTGGCCGTGGTCCGAGTGCAGTACTTCCGGGTGCCACTGCACCCCGGCCAGCCTGCGGTCCAGGTCCTCGAAGCCGGCCACCGGTGCCCCGGCGGTGCTCGCGATGGGCGTGAAACCTGGCGGGGGTTTCGACACCGAGTCACCATGGCTCATCCAGACGTTCATCGAGCTGGGCAGGTTGCCGAGCAGGGTCGACTGGTCGCCCTGCCTGGCGAGTGGGGTCCTTCCGTACTCGCTGAGCCCCGTCTTCGCGACGATTCCGCCGAGAGCCCGTGCCATCGCCTGGAATCCGTAGCAGATGCCCAGCACAGGCACCCCGGCCTCGAACAGTTCCGGCGAGATCTGTGGCGCATCCTCGGCGTAGACCGACAGCGGGCCACCGGAGAGGACGATCGCCCGGGGTCGCCTCGCCAGAATGTCGGCCATCGGCATGGTGTGCGGGACTATCTCGGAATAGACGCGAGCATCGCGCACCCGGCGGGCGATCAGCTGGGCGTATTGGGCCCCGAAATCAACGACCAGGACCAGATCGTGCTGCTGAACCGACTGTGACGACATGCACCGTAGTCTAGCTTGAGTTTCCGAGATTTGGGCTTTTTGGTTGGTGGTATGCCTAGTCAAGTGTGATTTTGGGGGTGTGTGG
>JAGXHS010000021.1 GCA_024636075.1 Propionibacteriaceae bacterium | reverse complement strand
TTCGTCGCGCTGTTCCTCACCCACGGCGCCGTCTTCGTCGCTCTCAAGACCCGCGGCGACATCCGCCACCGTGCGGGTGACCTGGCCCAGCGCGGCGCGATGGTCACCGGAGTGTTGATGCTGGTGTTCGTGCTGTGGCAGAACCTGGCCTACCCGGCCAGCGAGAACCCCTGGCTGGACGGCTCATTGCTCACCTGGACGCTCGGAATCCTCGCGGTGCTAGGTCTGTTCGGTACTTGGTTCGCCTCCCGCGCTGGCCGTGAAGGGTGGGCCTTCCTCAGCAACGGAGCGGCCATCATCTTCCTGGTGGTTGGCATCTTCGTGAAGATGTACGGCAACCTGGGGTTCATCTCCACCGATCCCGGCAATCCGCTGGACATCACCACGGCGTCCAGCTCGCCGTACACGCTCACCCTGATGACGTGGGCGGCGGTGATCTTCGTACCGGTGATCGTGTCCTACCAAGCGTGGAGCTACTGGGTGTTCCGCAAGCGGATCAGCACCAAGAACATGCCGGACGACGCTCCGCACCCGGAGCACGTGGGAGCCTGATGGCACCTCCCATCGATCCACGCTTGCTGCGCAGAGGCAGGGCGACCAGGAACTTCCTGGTCGCCCTCGCTGTCATCGGGATCGGGTCCGCCGGGCTGATGCTCGCTCAGGCCTGGTTGCTGAGTCGCAGCATCTCCACCGTTTTCGCCACGCGGAGCACCGCCGGCGTGTGGGGGTGGGCCGGGCTACTGCTGGCGGTGTTCACCGCAAGGGCGATCCTGGTGTGGCTGAATCAATGGTTGGCGCACCACAGTTCAGCGGCTGTCAAATCTGGGCTCCGTCGCGACGTGATGGCGGCCAGGCTGTCGCGACCGACGGATTCATCTGTCAGCTCAGCCAGCATGATCAACCTGATCACCAAGGGGCTGGACGATCTGGACGGTTACTACGCCAAGTACCTGCCCCAACTGGTGCTGGCCGTCGTCGTGCCAAGTATCATCATCGTCGCCATCGCGACCCAGGACATCACCAGCGCCATCATCATCGCAGTGACCATCCCGCTGATTCCGGTGTTCATGGCACTTATCGGCTGGACGACCGAGAAGCAGGTGAAGCGGCGCTTCGCCGTGCAGAACCGGCTCGCCAACCATTTCGCCGATCTGATCACCGGCCTCCCGACACTGCAGGTGTTCGGTCGGGCGAAGGCGCAGAGTACCGGGCTGGAGATCACCGAGGCCTCACACCGCGACGAGACCATGAAGACACTGCGGATCTCGTTTCTGTCGTCCTTCGCCCTGGAACTGTTGGCCAGCCTGTCCGTAGCTGTGGTCGCCGTCACCGTTGGCTTCCGAGTGGTGTTCAGTGAGCTGGACTTCACCACCGCATTGTTCGTGCTGATCCTGGCGCCGGAGGCCTATCTGCCGGTGCGCCAGGTTGGGGTTCACTACCACGATGCCGCCGATGGGATGGCGGCAGCGGACGAAGCCCTGTCAATCATCGAGGCCGAAGAACTGCCCAGCGGGACGACGCTCCCACAACCGGGCGCCGACATCGAGTTCCACGGAGTCAGTTTTAGCTACCCGGACACCGACCGCGCTGCGCTGCCCCGTCTCGATGCACACCTGAGATCAGGAACTGTGAGTGTGTTGCGCGGGCCGTCCGGGGGCGGCAAGTCCACGGCCTGCTCCCTGCTGATGGGCTTTTTGGCGCCGGGTGAGGGCACCATCAGCGTGGGTGGCACTCCACAGGCTGAACTCGATCAGGCCGCATGGCGCGCGCGGCTCGCATACGTACCCCAATCACCGGGCATGCTGCCGGGCAGCATCGCTGAGAATGTCCGTCTGGGTGCGCCGGACGCCACCGACGAGCAGGTGCGGGACGCACTGGACAAGTGCGGGGCAGAGCAACTGGACCCGGCGCGACGGGTCGGTGACGACGCCGAGGGCCTGTCGGCGGGCGAGCGTCGACGGGTGGCGCTGGCGCGCGCATTGCTGCGGATCGACGTGGGCGGCGCGGAATGGCTCGTCCTGGACGAACCCACAGCCGGGCTGGACGCCGGCACCGAAGCCGCGGTGCTGGATGCCGTGCGCCATACCGGAGCAGGCGCTGTGGTTGTCAGCCACCGGGCAACCGTCATCGAGCGTGCTGACCAGGTCATCAGTGTCGGTGCCGCAGCTGTGGCGGGTGGTGCCAAGTGATTCGCCTGCTGCGTGAACTCCTCAATGAGGTACCCCGGGGACGGGGGCGATTCGCGCTCTCGGTGTTGCTGGCCGCGTTCGCCTCCGGTGCCTCGGTTGCGCTGATGGGTGTGTCAGCGTGGCTGCTCAGCCGCGCTGCGGAGCATCCGCCCGTGCTCTATCTGGAAGCGGCAGCTGTCGGCGTGCGCTTCTTCGGTATCGCCCGCGGGGTGTTCCGCTATCTGGAGCGCCTGGTCGGCCATGACCTCGCCTTGCGAATGCAGGGCGCTCTGCGCCTGCGCAGCTACCAGACCCTCAGCCGCACCACCCTGCTCGGACGGCGACGCGGTGACCTGTTGACTCGCATGGTCGCTGATGTCGAGGCAATCCAGGACGTCGTCGTCAGGGTCGCAGTTCCCTTCTGCTCGGCGTCACTGGTGATCCTCGGAACCACCGCGATGCTGACGATGTTCTCCCCGGCCTCCGCCGCGGCCCTCCTCGGGACAGCGCTGCTCGGCGGCATTCTGATGCCGTGGCTGGCCCAGCGGATGAGCCTGGAAGTTGATCGTGACGCCGCGCCAGCCCGTGGCGAGCTGTCGAACACCGTGGATCAGATAAGCCACGCAGCTGCCGACCTCGTGGCCTACGGGCTGACCGACGAGGCACTGGAACGTCTGGCCGGCGCCGACAACCGTCTGCGCACCGCCGAAGCGCGAGCGGCCTGGGTTCGCGGACTCGCCAGCGCGGGGCAGATGATCGCCGCGGGTCTCGCCGTCGTGACGGCTCTGGTGATCGGTTCACAGGCTGTCGCAAGCGGCGACATGCTGGCACGCAATCTGGCCGTGCTGGTCCTCACTCCATTGGCATTGCACGAAGTCCTCGCCACCCTCACCCAATCGGCCCAGACCATGACCCGGGCCCGGTCGTCACTGGCCAGGGTCTTGGCCACGCTGGAGGAACCCGTCGTCGGGGCCGGCGACCGCGACAATCAAACCGACTCCGAGACCACCCCCACCCTGAGCGTCCGACAAGCCGACCTCGGCTGGCCCGGTAGCGAGCCTGTCCTGAGGGATGTCAACCTGCATCTGACCAGCGGAGAAAGAGTCGCGATCGTCGGTTCTTCAGGGGTTGGCAAGACCACATTGGCAGCCACGGCGATGGGCTTGATCGAGCCTCTCGCAGGGTCCGTCGAGCTGCGCGGAACCGCCGCCTACCTGGCGCAGGACGCACACATTTTCTCGACCTCGGTGTCCGAGAACGTCCGGATCGGCAAGCGGGACGCCAGCGACACAGAGGTGTCCGAGGCACTCCGGCAGGCTGGTCTGCCCCTGGACCCGGACCGCCTGCTGGGCGAGCAGGGCCGCACTCTCTCCGGTGGCGAGGTGCGTCGACTGGCGCTGGCCCGCATCCTGGTGGGTCGGGGCGGGCCCCGCCTGATGATCCTCGACGAACCCACCGAGCACCTCGACAACGAAACGGCTGAGAATCTGATGCGAGATCTCTGGGCCGCGACCGCTGATGACGCAGTCATGGTTGTCACCCACGATTCCCAAGTTGTGAGCAATTGCACGCGAACCGTCGAACTGACCGCCCCCTTGATGACCCGCTGACGCCAGGTCGCCGCACTTGGGGTTTACTTGTCCTATGATCCCCCGTCAAGAATTCGACATCGCTTCATCCCCCGGAGGCAGCAATGGCTGAGCTGTCAGTCGCGGACCGAGTCCCCCGACGCCTACTCGACATGATGGACGGCCTCGGGCGAGCGCGGGCTGCGGTGATTTCCGGCCCACCCGGCTTCGGCAGGCGCCGGCTCGTCGATGCGTGGCTCGCAGCTGCCGAGCAGCGCCACGGCATCACCGTGGAACCGACGTGGGGCCCGGGCGACATCAAGGAGCAGCTTGACTCGGTCAACACCACCTTCCAGACCGTCGTACTGGTGTGTGACGAGCGCGTCAACCAGAATGAGGATCTGGTCAATGCGGTGCTCGACGCGACCCAGTCACGGCAGTGGGTCAAGGTGATCTTCCACGGCGTCTCCCGCCCGAAGGCGCCGCTTGGCAAGCTCGCCGCCCAAGGTTTCCTGATCGATATCGATGCCACCGACCTCGCGTACACCCGCGCCGAGGTCGCCGACATCCTGGCCCGCGAGAATCCCGCCGCCGGTGAGGACGTGGTCGACTTCGCCATGCGCTCCTGCAACGGGTGGCCGGTGTTCATCAGTCTGTTGCTCCAGATGAACACCGCCACCAACTACCGGGTTCGCGTCGGGCGCATGATGGACGCCTACATCACCGAAGAAGTGTGGCCTCTGGTCGGTCCCGACGACATCGAGCTGGTGGAGATTCTGTCGCTGGTCGGTGGCTTGGAACCGCACGGTGCGGTGATGCTGACGGGTCGCTCGGACGCGGCTGCCCAATTCTCCCGGATGCAGGCTCAGGGTCTGCCGTTGATCTGGGACGATCGCAACACGATCGTGATGAACCCCGCGCTGCAGGCGTTCGGCCGGCGTCGCCTCGAGGTGCACGATCCGGATCATCTGACCGACCTGGTGCGCCGAGTGGTGCTCTGGCGGCGCAACACTGGCGATGTCATCAAGGCAGCGAAGACGGCAACCCACTTCCACCAGGAGATGCTGGCCTGGACAATCGGTGGGGAGTTCATCCTGAGCAATCTCTACCGACCAGGGCTGTCGGAGTTCCTGGACGAGTACTCAGAACTCGTCCGCCCGACGTGGGAATTGGACCTCGCCCGAAGTATCGCCAACCTCGTCGACACCCCCGACACCCTGCTTGCCCAGATACACGGGTTTGATGAACACTGGATCGAACCGGGCAATCACATCGGTCGGGCTTGGTATGTGGTGTTCATGTTCGGCATTCTGCGCCTGTGCGGCTACCCGGCCGTCGACACCTCACAGGCGGAGGCGGTTGCAGCGACGCTGGACGAGATGACGCTCGATGACAATCTGCTGCCGTACACCGCGTGCGCACTCACCGAGTACGGGTTGTGGCTGCTGCACCAGGATCGACTGTACGAGGCCCAAGACGTGCTGATGCGGGCGGTGGGCGTCTCACGCATCGCGATGGTCGCCTGGAGTACGGTGCTGGCGATCGGAGGGCTGTCGGCCATGCATGCCATCCAGGGATCGGTGACCACCGCCGGTCGACTCGCCGAGGAATGCCTCTCCGTCCTCGAAGCCCACCCCATGACCTTGGAAAGTCTCGACGAGTACGCGCTGCTCGCCAATGCACTCGCCGCCAGCGAGGCCGGCGAAGTGGAAGCGTGCCGGAGCCTGATCAAGAAGGTGCAAACTCGGCCCCACCAGTTGCTGGAACTGGACGGCATCAAGACCTTCCTGATCGCATCATCGATGAACCAGTCCAACGATCCGGACGGCGCACTGCGCACCATTCGTGCCTTCCGGGAGGATCCGCAACGGCCACAGGTGCCGTCCCACGTCGGTTTGCTCTGCGTGGCAGCCGTCGACGCCCACCTCGCCAAGGGCGAGGTGGGCGAAGCGCTGCGCGAAGCCACCGAGATGTCCGACCTGGGGCTGCACGACTCACTCGGATGGAGTGAGATGTTGACCTCCATCGCGGTCATCGCTTCCGGTGACGTCCGCAACGGGTACCAGCGGCTGCACGCCTGGTCAGAAGTGGCCGAAGGGGCCGAAGGCAACAACGTCGATGCCCCCCGACTCCGCGTCCACGCATATCTCGCACTGGCCAACGTGGCCGCCCAACTCGGGGACCAGGAGTCCTCGATCGCCTTCATCGCCCGCGGCCGGTCGCTGGCCGAACGATCGGGGTTGTCGATGCCGGTCATCCGCGATCCGCGCGCGAAGAGTATAAGTCAGCTGGAGGCTTCCCTGACCCAGGCCGAGAAGCATGTGCTGCTTCATTTGGAGAGCAGCCGCACCCTGCCGGAGACTGCGCAGGCGCTGTTCATCTCCCAGAACACTCTCAAGACGCACCTGCGCCGGATCTACACCAAACTCGGGGTGCAGGGCAAGGAACAAGCAGTGGAGCAAGCACGACTGATGGGAATCCAGAACGCCTCTTGACACCGGCGCACCGCCTCGTTACCGCATGTTAGCGTGTGGTCATGCTAGTGGCATTCTCCGTGGCCCCATCGGGCGGCGAAAACACTGACGGCTCGGTGCACGACGCGGTTGCCGCTGCCGTCGCCGTCGTTCGTGGAAGTGGTTTGCCGCACCGAACTGACGCCATGTTCACCACCATCGAGGGTGACTGGGACGAGTGCTTCGAGGTGGTGCGCCGCGCCACCGATGCCGTTGCCGTGTTCGGTTCACGGATCTCGCTGGTCCTCAAAGCAGACATCCGCCCCGGCTACACGGGGGAACTGACCGGCAAGTTGGAACGGCTGGAAGCCGCCCTCAGCGCTGCCGAGGAACCGGAGCACGCCGATGACCAGTGAGCGCCACGACATCACGTCTCTTCCCAATCTGGCCACGGCGTCTGGCCGGGTGGCACCGGTTCGGTCCCGCAAGCCGGTCTACCTGGACATGCTGCCGCCGTGCAATGCCGGCTGTCCTGCGGGCGAGAACATCCAGGAATGGCTACGGCTGATCAAAGCCGGTGACGACGAGTCTGCCTGGCGACAGTTGACCCGGGACAATCCTTTCCCCGCCATTCATGGCAGAGTCTGTTACCACCCGTGCGAGACCGTCTGCAATCGCAAGGATCTGGACAGCGCCGTCAGCATCCATTCGGTGGAGCGCTACCTCGGTGACAAGGCCATCGAGAACGACTGGCAGTTCCATCGGCCGCGCAACAACACCGGTTTCCGGGTGTTGGTGATCGGCGCCGGTCCGTCAGGATTGTCTGCCGCCTACCACTTGACCCGGCTCGGACACGAGGTGGAGATTCGCGACTCCGCCGAGCAGCCCGGCGGAATGATGCGCTACGGCATTCCGGAGTACCGGCTGCCCCGCGACGTCCTGGATGCCGAGCTGCGCCGACTCTGCGCACTGGGCGTCACGATGACGATGACTCACTGGGTCACCGACCTGTTGGAGGAACAGCGCGAGGGACACTTCGATGCGGTATTCGTGGCGGTCGGCGCCCATCTGTCGAAGCGGATCGACATTCCCAACCAGGATGCCGCCAGAATGCTCGACGCGGTGAGCTTCTTGCGTGGGGTCGCCAGTGGTGAACGCCCGGAAATCGGTAAGAAGGTGGCCATCTACGGGGGCGGCAACACCGCGATGGACGCCGCCCGAGTGGCTCGCCGGTTGGGCGCCGAAGAGTCGGTGATCGTCTATCGACGCACCCAGGAACAGATGCCAGCCCAAGAGGAAGAGCGGATGGAGGCCGAGCGCGAAGGCGTCCAGATGCATTGGCTGCGCAGCATCAGCTCGATGGAATCCGACGACCTCACCGTCGAGATCATGGAACTCGACGAGGACGGCAACGCACGCGGCACGGGTAAGTTCGAGAAGCTGGCCGCCGACACGGTGATCCTGGCGGTCGGGCAGCAGGCCGACACCCAGTTCCTGCACAACATCCAGGGCATGAACTTCGATGGCGACGTCGTTGAGGTGGACAACAAGACCCTGATGACTGACGTGCCGGGAATCTTCGCCGGCGGTGACGCGGTTCCCTCGGATCGCACCGTCACAGTGGGAGTGGGTCATGGTAAGCGGGCAGCCGAGCAGATCGATTCCTGGCTGAACCGCAACGAGCGCGCCACCCCAGCGAAGAACCCGCTGGTCACATTCGACATGCTCAACCCGTGGTATTTCGGTGACCACAATCGTCTGGTTCAGCCGGAGTTGACCGACGAGCAGCGGCTGGTGGCCTTCGATGAGGTGGTCGGCGGTCTGGATCCCAACCAGGCGAAGTTCGAAGCCCGACGGTGTTTGTCCTGCGGCAACTGCTTCGAATGTGACGGCTGTCTGGGAGCCTGCCCGGAGGATGCGGTGATCAAGCTCGGCGAGGGACACCGATACCGCTTCGACTACGACAAGTGCACCGGATGCGCCACCTGCTACGACCAATGTCCAGTGCACGCCATCGAGATGATTCCGGAGCAGCGATGACAGCGGTCAGATCCATCGTCGACGGCAACGAAGCCGCAGTCGACGTCGCATACCGGTTGACCGAACTCTGCTCGATCTACCCGATCACGCCGAGCTCCACGATGGCCGAGCTCGCGGACGAATGGTCGGCGCATTCCCGGGCCAACATCTGGGGACAAGTGCCGACAGTGGTCGAGATGCAGTCGGAGGGTGGCGCGGCCGGCGCCATGCACGGCGCCCTGCAGGGGGGAGCGTTGAGTTCCACCTTCACCGCATCCCAGGGACTGCTCCTGATGATCCCCAACATGTACAAGATCGCCGGCGAGTTGACCTCGACCGTGTTCCATGTGGCCGCGCGGTCTTTGGCGGCACAGGCATTGTCAATCTTCGGGGACCATCAGGACGTGATGGCAGTGCGCCAGACCGGCTTCGCACTGCTCAGCTCCGCCTCGGTGCAGGAAGCTCATGACATGGCGCTGGTCGCGCACTCAGCCACGTTGCGCACCCGGATTCCTTTCCTGCACTTCTTCGACGGCTTCCGCACCTCGCACGAGCTGAACACGATGTACAGACTCAGCGACGACCAGTTGCGCGCCCTGGTGTCCGATGAGCTGGTCCGTGAGCACCGGGCGCGGGCGCTGAGCCCGGGCAATCCGTTCATCCGCGGCACTGCCCAGAATCCTGACACCTACTTCCAGAGCCGCGAGACGGTGAACCCTTTCTACGCCCGAACCTCAGGCGTGGTGCAGGACGTGATGGACGAATTCGCCACCCTGACCGGCAGAAAGTACGGCTTGGTCGAGTACCGGGGCGCACCCGACGCCGAGCGCGTCGTGGTGATCATGGGATCCGCTGTCGAGGCCGTCGACCAGGCGGTCGACCGATTGACAGCTGACCATGGCGAAAAGGTCGGCGTGCTGCAGATGCGGCTGTACCGCCCGTTCCCCACCGAAGCACTGCTGGCCGCGCTACCGGCTTCAGTACGCCACATCGCCGTGTTGGATCGCACCAAGGAACCCGGCTCCGGCGGGGAACCGATGTTCCTGGATGTGGCGGCCGCTCTCAGCGAGGCCTGCGCCGCCGGCCGCCTCAGCCCCATGCCCCGCATCATCGGTGGCCGTTATGGCTTGTCATCGAAGGAGTTCACCCCCGGCATGGCTCTGGGCGTCTTCGCTGAGATGGCCAGCGAATCACCCCGTGCCCGCTTCACCGTCGGCATCAACGATGACGTCTCGCACTCGTCGATCGAGTACCCTACCGACGTCGATCTGGAGAGTGAGCAGACGCTGCGCGCGGTGTTCTACGGATTGGGTTCCGACGGCACTGTCGGCGCCAACAAGAACACCATCAAGATCATCGGCTCCCAGCCCGACACCTTCGCCCAGGGCTACTTCGTCTACGACTCGAAGAAGAGCGGTTCCCGGACGGTGTCGCACCTGCGTTTCGGCCCGGAGGCGATCAAAGCCTCATGGCTGGTCACCAAGGCGGGCTTCATCGGAGTGCACCACTGGAGCATTCTGGAGGAGATCGACGTGCTCGGTTGTGCCCGTGAGGGCAGCGTGCTGTTGCTCAACTCGCCACTGACGCCGGAGAAGACATGGCACGCCCTTCCGGAGACGATGCAGCGAAAAATTCTGGATCTGCAGCTGCGGGTGTACTGCATCGACGCCAACTCGGTGGCACGCGCCGCGGGGCTGGCCGGACGAACCAACACCATTCTGCAGACCTGTTTCTTCGCCATCTCGGGCGTGCTACCGCGGGAACAGGCGATCGAGAAGGTCAAGGAGGCGATCACCAAGACCTATGCGCGCAAGTCGATGGAGATCGTGGCCAAGAACCACGCCGCAGTCGACTCGACCCTGGAGCAGTTGCATCAGGTACCGCTACCGAAACTGGCCACCTCCACCAAGCAGCTGCACGCCCCGGTACCCGAAAGTGCACCCGACTTCGTTCGCTCCGTCACGGCGGCGATGTTGGCAGGGCACGGCGACGACCTCCCGGTCTCGGCGCTGCCGGTGGACGGGTCGTACCCCAGCGGCACGGCCAAGTACGAGAAGCGCAACATTTCCGACGTGATCGCGGTGTGGGATCCGGAGGCCTGCATCCAGTGCGGCAACTGCTCCTTCGTCTGCCCACATTCGGTGATCCGCGCCAAGTACTACGAGCCAGACGAACTGAGCGGTGCTCCCGACGGGTTCCAGAGCGTCGAGTTGAACTCAGCCGGTCTGCCGGATGTGCGCTACACCCTGCAGGTCTACGCCGAGGACTGCACCGGCTGCGCGTTGTGCGTCGAGGCCTGCCCGGTGAAACCGATCAATCAACCGGCACGGCGAGCGATCAACCTGGCTCCGGTGCTGGATCGGACTCAGGAGCGCGAGAACGTCGCGTTCTTCGAGACGATCCCCACCAATGATCGCTCACGAGTTGATTTCGGCACCGTGCGCGGAACCCAGTTCCTGGAGCCGTTGTTCGAGTTCTCCGGTGCCTGCTCAGGCTGCGGCGAGACGCCGTACCTGAAGCTGCTCACCCAGCTGTTCGGGGACCGTGCCACTGTCGCGAATGCCACCGGATGTTCGTCCATCTACGGTGGCAACCTGCCGACGACGCCCTGGGCGAAGAACGCTGCTGGCAGAGGACCGGCCTGGTCCAACTCCTTGTTCGAGGACAATGCGGAGTTCGGTCTGGGGTTGCGGTTGGCTGCTGATCTGCACACCAACCTGGCACGTACCCGATTGGAGCAGCTGCGCGATCAGATCGGCGATGACACCTTGGTCGACGCCATGTTGACGACCGAGCAACTGTACGAGAGCGATCTGGTGCTCCAGACCGAACGATTGGATCGACTGGGCAAGACCCTCGACGGCTTGGACGGACCCATCGTCGACGACCTGCGCTCGGTGATGGACCACCTGCTGCGCCGTTCGGTGTGGATCGTCGGCGGCGACGGCTGGGCCTATGACATCGGCTCCGCGGGAGTGGACCATGTGTTGGCCTCCGGCCGGGACGTGAACGTCCTGGTGCTGGATACAGAGGTGTACTCCAACACTGGAGGGCAAGCCAGCAAGTCGACGCCGCTGGGCGCGATCGCCAAGTTCGCGGCTGCCGGCAAGACCACGAACAAGAAGGACATGGCGATGCAGGCCATCGCCTACGGCAACGTGTACGTGGCGCGAGTGGCGATGGGTGCTGATCCGCAGCAGACGTTGAAGGCGTTCCGGGAGGCGGAGGCCTACAACGGCCCCAGCCTGATCCTCGCCTACAGTCACTGCATCGCCCACGGCATTGACATGCGAAAGGGTCTCGACCAGCAGTACAAGGCCGTCAACTCGGGTCATTGGCCGCTGATTCGCTACAACCCGATCCTGCGCAACCAGGGCGGCAATCCATTCCTGCTCGATTCTCCGCGCCCCCGGCTCTCGCTGGCTGAATACCACTCCAACGAGTTGCGCTTCAACATGTTGCAGCGCGCTGACCCGGTGGAGGCCGAGCGGCTGCTGGGACTCGGCCAGGAGCAGGTGCGTCGCCGCTGGCAGGAATACGAAGAGATGGCCACCCGCGGCGCCGAAGCGTTCGCAGCGGATGCCCGCCGAGAAGTGTGAGGAGCCCCCATGGACCTGACGACGCCTTACCTCGGCCTGCAGTTGCGATGTCCTGTGGTGGCCTCCCCAGGACCGCTCTCGCAGACCGTTGACGGCATCAAGGAATTGGCCGACTCGGGTGTCGGCGCGGTGGTGATGTATTCGCTGATGGAGGAGCAGGTGCGCCACGAGCGGGCTCGCATGCAGGCTCTGGAGGAGATGCACGACGAGTCCTACGCCGAGTCGCTTTCCTATTTTCCGGTGGTGCCGAATCGTGACGATTCGTTCACCAGCAGCTACCTGAAACTGTTGGAACGCGGCGCTGCGGCCATCGACGTGCCGCTGATCGGGAGTCTGAACGGCGCCACGCACGGCGGATGGACCGACACCGCTCGACAGTTCCAGGACGCTGGCGCTGCGGCCATCGAATTGAACGTCTACTTCGTGCCAGGGGACGTGCACACCGACGGCGCCAGCGTTGAGCGGCGCTACCTGGAGATCGTCCAGGCGGTGAACGGTGTGGTGGACATCCCGATCGCGGTGAAGATGGGCCCATACTTCAGCTCGTTGGGCTCGATGGCGACGCGCTTGGTTGAGGCGGGCGCCGATGGGCTGGTGCTTTTCAACCGCTTCCTGCAGCCCGAGGTCGACGTCGAGGCCGTTGACGTGGTTCCGGGGGTCGAGTTGTCGCACCAATCGGAGGGACGACTGCCGCGTACCTGGATCGCGGCACTGCGCCACCACCTGAACGCCTCGCTGGCCGGGACCTCGGGAGTCGAGACCCCAGACGACGTGGTCAAGTACATCCTCGCCGGTGCGGATGTCGCGATGACGACCTCGGCCCTGCTTCGTCACGGACCGGGCCATGCCGCGAAGCTGATCGGCGGGCTGACGACCTGGCTGGAACGCAAGCAGCTGACTCTTGACAAGGCTCGCGGCTTGCTGGCGGTGCCGGTGGACGTCTCCGCGGATGAGTACGAGCGCGCGGGGTACGTAGCTGCTCTGGAGAAGGCAAAGCTGGTCTGGGGCCGGTAGACATCCAAACGTGGTGGTGGCCGAGGCGATTCAATCGCCTCGGCCACCACCACGTTTGGATGTCTACCGGCCCCAGACCAGCTTTGCCTTCTCCAGAGCAGCTACGTACCCCGCGCG
>JAGXHS010000020.1 GCA_024636075.1 Propionibacteriaceae bacterium | reverse complement strand
GAGCGGTACTGGGCCAGCGTGATCTTCAGCGAACCCGACACCTTCTTCATCGCCTTCACCTGGGCGGCACCACCGACACGCGACACCGAGATGCCAACGTCAATGGCTGGGCGCTGGTTGGCGTTGAACAGGTCGGACTGCAGGAAGATCTGGCCGTCGGTGATGGAAATCACGTTGGTCGGGATGAACGCGGAGACGTCGTTGGCCTTGGTCTCGATGATCGGCAGACCAGTCATCGAGCCGGCACCGAACTCGTCGGAGAGCTTGGCACAACGTTCCAGCAGGCGGCTGTGCAGGTAGAAGACGTCGCCGGGGTAGGCCTCGCGACCCGGTGGGCGGCGCAGCAACAAGGACATCGAACGGTAGGCCTCGGCGTGCTTGGTGAGATCGTCGAAGATGATCAGCACGTGCTTGCCGGCATACATCCAGTGCTGCCCGATGGCAGAACCCGAGTACGGGGCGAGGTACTTGAAGCCTGCGGCATCCGAGGCCGACGCGTGCACGATGGTGGTGTACTCCATCGCACCCGCCTTTTCCAGCGCGCCGTGCACCTCCGCGACTGTTGAGCCCTTCTGACCAACCGCCACGTACATGCAGCGCACCTGCTTGGTGGGGTCTCCGGTGTCCCAGTTCGACTTCTGGTTGATGATGGTGTCGGTCGCAATGGCGGTCTTGCCGGTCTTGCGGTCGCCGATCATCAACTGCCGCTGACCACGCCCAATCGGGATCATCGCGTCGATGGCCTTCAGCCCGGTCTGCAGCGGTTCGCGGACTTCCTGGCGGTCCATCACCCCGGCGGCCTGCAGTTCCAGGGCGCGCCGACCGTCGACGTCGGTGATGTCGCCCAGTCCGTCGATGGGGTTGCCCATGGCATCCACCACCCGACCGAGGTAGCCGTCACCGACCGGAACCGACAGCACGTCACCGGTGCCGCGCACGCTGCTTCCCTCTTCGATGCCCTCGGACTCCCCGAGGACGACGACGCCGATCTCCCGGACGTCGAGGTTCAGCGCGATGCCCATGGTGCCGTTGTCGAACTCGAGCAGTTCGTTGGCCATCACGGAGGGCAACCCCTCCACCCGCGCAATCCCGTCACCTGAGGTGACCACGGTGCCAACCTCTTCACGGGTTGCAGCAGAAGGGCTGTAGTCCCGGACGAACTCGTCGAGTGCGTCGCGGATGTCCTCACTGCGAATCGTCAGTTCCGCCATTGCGTCCTACTCTTTCGTTGATGTCATTCGCCCCGAGGGGCAACACAGTCATTCAGCCGAGACTCCGCCGGAGCCTTTCCAAGCGCCCCGACACGGTCCCTTCGATCAGTACGGCGCCGATCTCCACCCGCGCTCCACCGAGCACATCGGGGTCGACGTGGATCTGCAGATCCACCTCACCACCGGCCAACTTGGTCAGCGCAGCCGACAGCCGCGCGGATTGCTCCTCGGTCATCGCCCTGGCCACTGTGACGATGGCCACTCGGCGATCCCGGAGTTCAGCGGCGATCCCCAGGTACTGCTCCAAAGTCGCCACGAAGCCGCGCTCCCGCGATCCCACGGCCCGCCGGGCCAAAGTGATCGTCACCGGGTCGGCCCTGCCGGCCAGCAGCTTCTCGATCAGGTCCTGGCGGGGTCCCACGGCAATCACCCGGCTGCCCAAGGCATCCCGCAGATCGGCCGATGCTTCAGCAATCCGGGATGTACGGAACAGTTCGTCGAGCACCTCGTCCAGTCGTCCGGAGTCCTGCGCGGAGCGCAGTTCGCCCCGTACCGCCTGGTACTCCAGTGCGTCCAGCAAGGCACCGCTGCTGGACCACCGCAGCTTGACCGCTTCACGTATCAACTGCAGCGCCACCTTCGACGTCTGCGAACCGAAGAGCCGGTGAACGATGCCGACCTTCTGCTCGTCCGCCGAACCCGGATCCGACAGGGCGCGACGCAATGCCGACGAGTGCGTCATCGCATCCACCACGCCGAACAGCTGGCCGGCGTCCTCAGCGCTCAGCGACAGCTCATCAGCTACGCGGCTGAGTTCGCTGATACGGGCACGTCCGGACTCGGTGTGGCTCATTGCCAACTGTCCTGCCCGAGCGATTCGGTTTCGGACTCCAGCTCACTGATGAACCTGTCCACCGTTGCCTTGGAGCGTTGGTCGTCCTGCAGACTCTCGCCAACGATCTTCGTCGCCAGGGTGGTGGCCAGACCACCCACTTCGCGCCGCAGCTGCTCCATGGCCTGCTGCCTGCTGGCGTTGATGTGCCGCTCGGACTGCTCGATGATGCGGTTGGACTCGGCGGTGGCCTGTTCGCGCATCTCGGCGATGATCTGGGCACCGGTGTTCTTGGCGTCCTCCCGGATGCTGGCAGCTTCCTCTCGGGCACCAGCCAACTGCGCCTTGTACTCGGCGAGGGCCTCCTGCGCCTTGGCCTGAGCCGCTTCGGCACGCTCGATCCCACCCGTGATGGCGTCCGCCCGTTCGGCGTACATCTTCTCGTAGGCCGGGACGACCTTCTTGGCGAGTACCAGCCAGACGAGACCGACGAGGACAATGCCCATCAGGATCTCGGACAGGTGCGCTGGTGCCAGCGGACCCAGGTCCAGTTCCAGTGGAACCCAGATGTTGGGCGTGATCACGGTGACCCGAATCAGATGACGAAGGCGAGGGCGATGGCAATGATGGCAAGCGCCTCAACGACTGCGAAGCCGATGAAAGCGGTGCTCATCATGGCGCCACGGGCCTCGGGCTGACGGGCAGTGCCGTTGATCACCGAGGAAAAGATCCACGCAACACCAAGGGCCGGGCCCAGAGTGGCAAGGGCGTAGCCGATCATGTTGAGCGAACCGGAGATCTCCATGAGAATCATTACATTTCCTTTCGGGTTTCTTCGAAATCGAAGAAGTCGTGATCAGTGATCGTCGGCCATCGAAGCCGACACGTATTGGGCGGACAGGACGGTAAAAATGTAGGCCTGCAGGGCCCCGACAAAGATCTCCAGCGCAAAGATGGCCACACTGAAGATCAATGAGATGACACCCGCGGCGTTGTAGCCGAGGTTGCCCGAATAGGTGAGGAGGTAGGCACCGCCCACCACGAAGACCAACACCACCAGGTGACCGGCGAACATGTTGGCGAACAGTCGCAATGCCAGAGTCACGGGCTGAGTGATGAACTTGGAGAGGAACTCCAACGGAATGATCAGGACGTACAGGTACGGTGGCACGCCAGCGGGGATCAGAGCACTCTTCAGGTAGCCGCGGCCGTGCTTCTTGACACCTGCTGCGATGTAGACGACCAGCGTCGTCAGCGCCAGTCCGTAGGCATACCCCACGTTGGAGAAGGTCGGGAACATGAAGATGAACAACTCGCCGAACCAGTTGTTGATCAGGATGAAGCTGAACAGCGCCAACAGGTAAGGCAGGAAACGGCGGTACTCGGGGCCAATGATGTCGCGGGCGATACCGTTGCGAATGAAGTCGTAGATGAACTCGCCGACGTACTGACCCTTGGACGGCTTGACCTTCAATCTGCGCGAGGCCAGCAGCCACAGGACGATCACCAACAGGGCAGCGATGATCGCCTGCCACAGCGGCTTGTTCAACCAGTCGACGCCGAACGTCCCCTCGAAGCGGAAATCCTCGACGCTCGGGGACGTGTAGCCCTCACCTGAGGTCCCTGCTTCCATGGGCAGCAGTAGCCATGTGACACTCAACGCTGCTCACCTCGACCTTCGTCGATCACTTCAGTCCCCCGTAACGTTTGAAGATCAGGTACATGCTGGCCAGCAAGCCAAGGATCAAGCCGACCGGCAGCAGCCATGTCGTCTCAAGCCAGCGGTCTGCCAGCCAGCCCAGCCCGCCGTACAGCAGCAGCCCGGAAAGGATGTAGCTGATCACTGCCATGCCGTCATCGCTGCCGCCATGTCGTGTGGGATCGTCGTCGTTCACTTCGTGAGGGAGTCTAGCAGCGCCGAACGTCGCCGTCATGAAGAAACACCCCGCACGTGACTCAACTCGTCGACCTCAGCTTCCCACAGTGAGTCAAATATCAATACCCGTTGCCTGGTACTGGTCACCAGGACCCCGAGCACCCATCCGGCGGCGGTGCCGAGCACTCCCAGCATCAGAGGCACCGGCAGCAGCGCACTGGACAACTCACTGGAGCTCGAGGCGAGCGCCAACAACAACCCCATCACGATGACACGGATCAGATACGAGCTCACCACCAAGAGGAGTCCGGAGGTGTTGACCATTTCCGAGGCGATCACCTGAACACCCTGGCCGGTCGCGAAGAAGATCAGCGTGATCGCCCCGGCGATGGCAGCTGTGGCCAACCCGGCGGCGCCCGCAACGATCCACCCCAACAGCAGTGCCGCGCCCAGCGCCAGGTGTGCTGCCAGCAGTCCACCCTTCAACAGCCCGATGGTCAGCTCAGCAGCCTGGCTCGGCGCTCGCCGCGAGCCTGGCGTGACCGCACGCGGCTGCCCAGCATGCTGGCGCAGGGCAACTCGCGTCATTGGGGCCTACTTCCCTGTCGTGTGTCGAAGCCGACGTCGGCTGGGGCTCACGGATTTTCTTGAGACTAGCGGTCCGCCGAGATGCTGTCGAACCGTCTACGAATGGTGCTGCGGAGAGACTCCACCTGTACGCATCGAGAAAAACGCCAGCAGTACTCCCACAACCAGGACCACCACCAGCACCCACCAGTTGGCGGACAGCACGATGGCGATCACGCCGAACGCCACCAGTGCGGTCCACAGGTACATCAGCACTGCCGCCCTGGGCTGGGAGTGTCCGCGTTCCAACAGTCGATGGTGCAAGTGCTGCTTGTCGGCAACGAACCACCACGTGCCAGCCATGGTGCGGCGCGCGTAGGCGAGCACCAGATCGAGGAACGGGACAGCCATCACCGCCACCGGAAGGATGATCGGCAGGTAGCTTGGCAGCAGTCCGGCTCGACCAGCTCCCGCCAAAGCGGACGGGTCGATCTGCCCGGTCAACGAAATTGTGGATGCGGCCATCAGCAGGCCGAGCAGCAATGCCCCGGAGTCGCCCATGAACATCCGCGCGGGATAGAAATTGTGCGGTAAGAAGCCGATGCAGACCCCTGCTATCGCCACCGTGATCAGGCTCGCCGTTGTCGCACGCACCAGTTCCTGTTCCCAGGCCAGCAGGTAGGTGTAGCTGAAGAAGGCGAGCGCACCAATCGCCGTCACGCCGGCTGCAAGACCGTCCAGACCGTCGACGAAGTTGATGGCGTTGGCGCAGAGGAAGATGAACGCCACCGTGACCAGGATCGACGTGGCCGTGTCCAGAGCGAAGATTCGGTTCGGCAGCGCGATCCAGTAGGCGCGTACCCCGTTCATCACCACGATGCCGGCAGCCAACACCTGCCCCGCCGCTTTGGCAAGGGCCGACAGCTCCAGGATGTCATCCAGCACGCCGACCGCGCAGATCACCGCCCCCGCGAGCAGGATGGCTTGCGCGTCATGGGTCACCACGGCGTGCTCACCCAGGAACGGCAGTTGTCCGGCGAGCAGGAAGGCGGCACTGACACCGGCCAGCATCGCCAGTCCGCCCAGATAGGGAATCGGCACCGCGTGCACATCCCGGTCACGCACCTGGGCAACGGCGTTCAGCTTCAGCGCGATGCGCCTCGCCAAACCGCTAACCAGGTAGGTCGTGGTTGCTGCCACCAGCAGCACCAGCATGTACTCACGCACGAATCAGCCACCGCTCCCCGGATTGTCCTCAACTGGGGGTGTTTCAGCACCGGTTTCGGGATCCGGCGGCACGGTGGGATCCTCATCCGCCGGACCTGTCGAATCCTCGCCGGTCGGGACTGACTCGTCATTCGCCGGCCTCTCCAGCTCCTTGATCAAAGGACTCACGCCCCGCAGCGTCTCGAGACTGAGGACTCCTGATCGGACCACCACGCCGAGGCTCTCGGCCACGAAGTCCACGATGGTGGACTGCTCCGGCCCGGGCGTCGGCCCGGCATCAAGGTAGACACGAACCCGGTCCCCCAGCTGCTCGATGGCCTCCTCCACCGTGATGGCCGCCGGCCGGCCGGACACATTGGCACTGCTGACAGCCAATGGGCCCGTTCGTCGGAGCACGTCACGGGTGAAGTCCTGGTCCGGAACGCGAACCGCGATGGTGCCCGCCGTGTCGCCCAGATCCATCCGAAGTCGCGGCTGGGCCTGCAGGATCAGGGTGAGTGGCCCCGGCCAGAATCGCTCCGCCAGTCGGCGGCCGTGGGTGTTCACCGATTTCACCAAGGAGTCGAGCAGACCCGCGTCACTGATCAACACGGGAGGAGGCATGTCGCGGCCGCGTTCCTTGGCGTCGAGGAGCTTCTGTACGGCTTCGGATTCCATCGCGTCCGCGCCGATCCCGTAGACGGTGTCGGTGGGCAGCACGATGCATTCTCCAGCCGCAATTGCCTCTGCTGCGGCACGCAATGCACCCTCCGGGTCGACATTCACGTCGAATCGCTGGTATCCGGGGGCCTTCCCCGGGCTCTGTTCAGCCTCGCTCACGGATGTCATCCTGCCAGAGGTCCGTTCGGCGAGCTGACACGAAGCGCGGACGATCAGCCAGATCCCGGTGCCCGCGCACCTGGTCGAAGCAGCCGGAATCGAGGAACACCTGCTGCGCCGAGTGCTCCTGCACCTCGGCGTGCTCGCTGCACACCACGCCACCGGAACGCAGGAGTCGCGCCGCGACACTGGCCACCACCCGGGTGCCATCGAGGCCGTCGACGCCCGAAAAGAGGGCCATCGTCGGATCATGGTCGCGCACCTCCGCCGTCACCGATTCCCATGTCTCCAGGGGGATGTAGGGAGGATTGGCGATGACGAGGTCAACGGTGCCGTCGAGAGCGCCGAAGGCGTCAGCCATGTCGCCACACAACAGTTCGACAGGCGTTCCTTCGAGGTTCCGTCGCGCGTATTCGAACGCCTGCTCGCTGAGCTCCACGGCGTGGATCTGCAACCGTGGATCCTCGGTGACCAGTGCCTTGCTGATGACCCCGGAGCCGGTACACAGATCCACGACGACAGGATCTGCACGGTCGGCCAACACGTCAAGCGCCCATCCGACCATCACCTCGGTCTCGGGACGAGGCACGAAGACTCCGGGGCCGACGGTGACGTCAACGGTGCGGAATCCAGCAACGCCGACGATGTGCTGCAGTGGTTCGCCCGCGATCCGCCGATGCACGTGCCCCTCGAACCGGGCCAGTGCCTCGGCGTCCACGCCGGGGAGTAGTACCAGTTCCCCCGGGCTGGTCAGCAGGGCACTCGCCAGCAGGGTGCGCGCCTCCGGGTTTGGGGAAGGTGTTCCAGCTGCTCGCAGCTGCGCGCTCCCCCAGACCAGAGCCGCGGCGACGGGTGTCAGTACGTTCACCTCTGGTCGGCCCCGGCCAGACGTTCGGCGAGATCAGCCTGTTGCAGGGCTGCCATCAGGTCTGCAACGTCACCGTTCAGGAAGGCTTCCAGGTTGTAGGCCTTGAAACCGATCCGGTGGTCGGCGATTCGGCTCTCGGGGTAGTTGTAGGTGCGGATGCGTTCCGAACGGTCCACAGTGCGTACCTGCGACCGACGCGCGCTGGAGGCAGCTCGTGAGGCCTGCTCCTCGGCGAGCGCGATCAACCGTGCCCGGAGCATTCGCATCGCCTGTTCGCGATTCTGCAGCTGGGAGCGCTCGTTCTGACAGCTGACCACCACACCGCTCGGCAGATGGGTGATCCGCACCGCAGAATCGGTGGTGTTGACGCCCTGACCGCCGGGACCGGACGCTCGGTACACGTCGATCCGCAGATCGTCGTCGTTGACCGCCACCTCGTCGGCCTCGACGTCGGGCATCACCAGCACCCCGACCGCCGAGGTGTGCACCCGGCCTTGCGACTCGGTCACGGGGATCCGCTGCACCCGGTGCACCCCGCCCTCGAACTTCAAGACCCCGTAGGGGTGCTGGCCGCTCCCGGAGCTACCGGGCGCCTTGATCGCCACGGTCACCGACTTGTAGCCACCGAGGTCGGTGGGTTGGTCGTCCAGCACCTCGAGCGTCCAGCCCATCGAGTCGGCGTAGCGGGTGTACATCTTGAACAGGTCCGCCGCGAACAGCGCCGATTCCTCGCCACCTTCACCAGACTTGATCTCAAGGATCGCGTCCAGCAAGTCGTTGGGATCGCGCGGCGCCAACAGTTCGGTGAGCCGTTCCTCGGAGCGGTTCAGTTGGACGGCGAGCTGATCGGCCTCCGCGGCGAAGCCCGGATCATCACCGGCCAGTTCCCGAGCCGCCTCCAGATCACCGCTCACCCGCTGATGCTCATCGAGTGCCCGCACGATGGAACTGAGCTCTGCGTAGTGTCGGCCCAACCGTCGAGCGCGAACCGGGTCGGAATGGATCTGTGGATCAGCGAGCTGCTCTGCCAGCTCCGCGTGCTCAGTTCGGATCCGCTCGACCGGATCGACCATGACATCTCCTCGCTGATGGTCGTGGCTCAACATGAAAACAGGCGTCGGACAGCCATCTGGCCGTCCGACGCCTGGTCGGGTGAGCTACTTCTTCTTCGCGTAACGACGCTCGAAGCGTGCCACCCGGCCACCGGTGTCGAGAATCTTCTGCTTGCCGGTGTAGAAGGGGTGGCACTCGGCGCACACGTCAGCGTGCAGCGTGCCTCCCTTCGCGGTGCTGTGGGTGGTGAAGTTGTTTCCGCAGGTGCAGGCCACATGGGTCTCCACATACTCCGGATGAATTCCCTGCTTCATGTCTGTCTCCTTGGTGATCGTGGCCGCCGGGTCGTCCAGATGACGTGAACCGGAGCCGAGGACCCATTTTGCCGTGCCGGGTCGCCATTCTCCAAACCCGGCGGCGGCCAATCGCTATTCCGCGTTCGGTGTCGTCTTCGAGATCAGTAGCAGGAACTCGGCGTTGTTCTGCGTCTTGCGCATCCGGTTGAGCAACATCTCCAGCGATTGCTGGTCGCCGAGGCCGGACAGCACCCGACGCAACTTCCAGACGATGTTGAGCTCCTCGCGGCCCAGCAGCAGTTCCTCACGACGAGTACCGGAGGCGTCCACGTCGATGGCGGGGAAGATGCGCTTGTCAGCGAGCTGACGAGCCAACCGGAGCTCCATGTTTCCGGTGCCCTTGAACTCTTCGAAGATCACCTCGTCCATCTTGGATCCGGTCTCGATCAATGCGGTCGCCAAGATGGTGAGCGATCCACCGTTCTCGATGTTGCGCGCAGCGCCGAAGAACTTCTTCGGCGGGTAGAGCGCGGCAGAGTCGACACCACCGGAGAGGATACGACCGGATGGGGGAGCAGCCAGGTTGTAGGCGCGCCCCAGACGGGTGATGCCGTCCAACAGCACGACGACGTCATGACCCATCTCCACCAGGCGCTTGGCGCGCTCAATGGCCAACTCCGAGATCACCGTGTGGTCCTCGGCCGGACGGTCGAAGGTGGAGGCGATCACCTCGCCCGACACGGTGCGCTGGAAGTCGGTGACCTCTTCAGGACGCTCATCCACGAGCACCACCATCAGGTGCACCTCGGGATTGTTCGCCGCGATCGCGTTGGCGATGGCCTGCATGATCATCGTCTTGCCGGCCTTGGGAGGCGACACGATGAGACCGCGCTGGCCCTTGCCGATCGGGCTGACCAGATCGATGATGCGGCCGGTCATGTTGGTCGCCGTGGTCTCGAGCCGGAGCCTCTCCTGCGGGTACAGCGGGGTCAGCTTGCTGAAGTCGGGGCGGTTGGTGGCCGCCGCCGGATCGCCGCCGTTGATGGTGTCGATCCGCACGAGTGGATTGAACTTCTCCTTGCGGTCGCCCTCACGCGACTGGCGGATCGCGCCCGTGACCACATCGCCCTTGCGCAGCCCGCTCTTGCGCACCATGGAGAGGCTCACGTAGGCGTCGTTGGACCCGGGTAGGTAGCCACTGGTCCGCACGAAGGCGTAGTTGTCCAGCACGTCAAGAATGCCGGAGATCTCTTGCAGCACATCGTCGTCGCCGATCACCGGATCGGACTCGTAGCGATCCACACCGCCGCCGCCAGCACCGCCACCGGAGTTCCGGTTGGTGCGTCGCCCCTGGCGGTCACGTTGACGCCGACGCCGATTGCGGCGCCCGCCACCTGAGTTGTCATCATAATTGCTGGCCTGATTGCCCTGGTTGTTGCCCTGGCCCTGATTGCCCTGGCCGCCCTGGCGACCCTGTTGGTCCTGACGACCCTGCTGATCCTGGTTGCGGCCATCGGAGTTCTGTGAACCCGAACCGCGCTGCTCGGGCTGATCCGACGCATCGGAAAAGCCCGTGTCTTTCTGGCCTGAGTCTTTCTGGCCTGAGTCCTTCTGGCCTGAGTCCTTCTGATTGGTGCGCTGGCGGCGCGAGTTGCCGACCTTCTCACTACTCAGCTGTTCCAGCCGGGTGCCGACGTCATCGCTCGGCCGGTCCTGCTGCTGGCTGCGATCCTCCCGGTTTGAGTCCCCCTGCTGGGAGTCACCCTGCTGGGAGTCACCCTGCTGGGAGTCACCCTGCTGGGAGTCCCCCTGCTGGGAGTCCCCCTGCTGGGAGTCCCCCTGCTGGGAGTCCCCCTGCTGGGAGTCATTGAGCTGTGATGCACTGGTTCGGTTTGTTCCGGACTCCTCGGGGGAACGGTTGTCGCCGTTGCGCGAGGCTGAGCCATTGGCACCAGACGGCGAGGAGGTTCCTACGCCCCCACCGGCGATCGCGGCGATGAGCTGCGGCTTGCGCATCCCACTCACGCCCTTGATCCCCATCGAAGATGCCATGGCCTTGAGTTCCGGCAACTTCTTTGCTGCCAATCCTGCCGAGGCTGACTGCCCGGCGGAGGTGTCTGTGACGCTGTCTGTCACGTGTGGTGATCCTTTCGGATGTTGCGAACGCGTTCGGTTCGACGAAGACGGCCACGTCAGGGCAAGAGTGCTTGGCAACCGGCCCAATGAGTGCACCCAACAACGATTTGCCGATGCGGAGTGTTCAGGATGAGGGACATCTGACGTGAAGAATGTCCGATACGCGTGGCCTCCGGCGGATGATCGCGCAGAGAACCAAGTGCCTGCCTTCGACTGTAGCAGCTCACCGCCCCAACCCCCGAAACGGACCCCGATCGTGCGGGCGATCACGCTGTCAGCGAACGATCCGCAAGCCCTCACTGCTCCGCAGGTCGTGTCGCGCGAATCCGTGGCTGTCGACCAGCTCGGCAGGCTTGAGTTGCTGCGCGGTTCCGATGGCCAACACGCTGGGACCCGCACCGGAGACGACGGCCGGAACCCCGGCCCGCCGCAGATCGGCGACCAGTCGGGTGGATTCCGGCATCAGCGCGCCACGGTAGGGCTGGTGCAGGTAATCCTCGGTGGCGAACAGCAGATGCTGTGGCGCCGATTGCAGGGCGAGCACGAGAGCGGCGACGCGGGACACTTGGTCAACCGCCGCCCGCCGGGTGATCTCCTCGGGCAGAACCGCCCGCGCGGTGACGGTCGCCAGCCCCTTCTCGGGCACCCACACCGTGAAACGAACATCCGGGTGGACGTGTAGCGACATGTGGTCCACCACGCCTGCGTCCACCCATGCCGCCACCACCCCGCCGTGCAGCGAGGCCGCAGCGTTGTCGGGGTGGCCCTCGATCTCGGTGGCACGCTGCAGCACCCACCGACGGTCGAGCTCGTCACCGGGATGGGCGAGCAGCCAGCCCGCGGCCAGACCGGCCACGATCGCAGCCGCCGACGAACCGAGTCCGCGGCCATGCGGGATGCTGTTCGACGCCCTCAGCCGCAGCCCGCCGGCCCGGACCCCGAACTCGTCCAGGGCGGCCAGCACCATTCTGACAACCAGATGTGAGGCATCATCGGGCACTGCTCCGGCACCTTCACCGCTCACCAGCACCTCGATCCGGGAGTCGATCACCTCGACACTCATCTCATCGCAGGCATCCAGGGCCAGACCGAGACAGTCGAAACCCGGTCCCAGATTGCCGCTGGAACCCGGCACGACAAGGCGAACCCCTGTCTCTTATACACATCTCCGAG
>JAGXHS010000019.1 GCA_024636075.1 Propionibacteriaceae bacterium | reverse complement strand
GTGCACGGCATCCCGGGGGACAGGGTGCTGCAGGACGGCGACATCGTCTCGGTCGACTTCGGCGCGATCCTCGACGGATGGCACGGAGACGCTGCTCGAACCTTTCTGATTGGCGACGTCGATGACCAGTCGCGCACCCTGAGCGACGTCACTCGTGAAGCATTGTGGGCGGGAATCGGTGCCGCCAAACTGGGCCATCGGATCGGTGACATCTCGCAGACCATCGAGGCGTCGATCACCTCCCATGGTCGCAGTTACGGCATCGTCCGCGAGTACACCGGGCACGGCATCGGGTCGGAGATGCATCAGCCACCTGACGTACCCAACCACGGACGACGAGGGCGGGGAGCCAAGATCGCCAAGGGGCTGTGCATCGCCATCGAGCCGATGGCCACCCTCGGAACTGAACAGACCGTGACACTGGATGACGACTGGACCGTGATCACCGCCGACCGGTCACGATCTGCACACTGGGAAAACACCATCACCGTCACCAAGCACGGCATCTGGGTACTCACCGAAGCCGACGGGGGAGAAGCAGAACTGACAGCTCGCGGCTTGCCCTTCGGCCCGTTGGCCGACTGACCTCTCTGACGAAAAGCCAGCCTCAGGAGGTGAGCAGGCTGGACCAGCGCCACAGCACGTGCTCAGACATCCGCTGCTGAGCCAGTTCGGTCGCACCGTCCCGGACGGCAGCGAGAATGCCTGCGTGCTGGTCGAGCACCGTCTGGCGAAACTCCGCCAGATCCATATCCTGTGCGGCGGCTCCGCGGACGTCGCGGGCGATTGATTCCCGGACCGCGATCGTGAGCGCACGAATCAGTTGATTTCCACCGATCTGGGCAATCGCAGCATGGAATTCGGTGTCGAGTTCGTTGAAGCGTCGCAGCTCCGTGTCCGGTTCGGCCATCTGGTCGAGAATCGCCTGGATGATGTCGAAGTCTTCCGTATCGCCCTTCACGATCGCTTCAGCCAGGCTGTGTTGCTCAAGCACCAGGCGAGTGTTCAGGACGTCGTTCGGTGGAAACAGATCCAACGCGACATGCATCCGCATCAGATTCGTCAGTGCCCAGCCGTGTTGCCCGGTGATCCGCGTTCCTCCGGTGCCTCCGGCGCCGACGCTGGACTCGATGATCCCCTGCGCCTGCAGGGTACGCATCGCCTCCCGGACGGCTGTGCGGCTGACGCCCAGCTCCACCGCCAGATCACGTTCGGCGGGAAGCATCGACCCCACGCGCAGGTGGCCCTCAAGAATCCGGTCCTCCACGTGGTCGAGCACGACTTCAAAAGCTTTCACGTACCGATCCTAGTCACCGTTCCGGGACCAACTTTCCCCACCCCTATTTGAGCGATTCACCGTTTGGCAAGCGAGACTGGGGTGCTTGATTGATACTGGGTCTACATCCGGCGTTTGCACGTCACGTTTTGGTAACGAAACCCTTGTCAGTTTGGTGAAATCGATGGATCCGTGCAAAGTGGTCCTACCAATGGCGCCGAAGGTGTTGCACCTTCTCAGGAACGATGGAGTTACTGATGGACTTTCAGCCGCAACTTGCCCCCTTGGGCAGCCTCGCGCTCTCAGCGCTGGTGGCCCTTCTGCCCCTGCTCACAATGTTCTTCACTCTCGGCGTGCTGCGTTGGAAGGCACATTTGGCGGGGCTCACATCACTGGCAGTCGCTCTCGTCGTCGCGGTCTTCGCGTTCGGAATGCCTGCCAATCTGGCCGTATTGAGCGCAACCCAGGGCGCGGCCTTCGGCATCTTTCCGATCACCTGGATCGTGTTGTGCGCGATCTGGCTCTACGAGCTGACCGTCGTCTCAGGGCGATTCGAAGACTTGCGTGCGACATTCAACCTGGTCTCGGATGATCCCCGCGTGCTGGCCGTGCTGATCGCCTTCTGCTTCGGTGCTCTGCTGGAGGCGCTGGCGGGGTTCGGTGCACCGGTGGCTATCACCGGAGTCATGTTGATGACCGTCGGGTTCCCTGCCTTGCGGGCAGCAGCAATCGTGCTGTTGGCCAACACTGCACCGGTGGCCTTCGGGGCGATCGCCATCCCGATCATCACCGCTGGCAACCTGACCGGGATTCCCTACCGTGAGATCGGCGCCTACGTCGGCCACCAGACCCCGCTGTTGGCGGTGTTCGTGCCGCTGCTGCTGGTGTTGATCGCTGACGGCAAACGCGGTGCGAAGGAGACATGGCCGGCCACTCTGGGCATAGGTGTGGCCTTCGCCATCGCCCAGTGGGTGAGCGCAACGTGGGTGTCGGTGGAGCTCACCGACGTGATCGCCTCCCTGGTGAGTTTGGGCGCTGGTGTGGGCATCCTGCGGGTGTGGAAGCCGAAGGGCACTGAGGCAGCCAAGGAACGCCTTGCCGGTGTGCACAAGGAGGAATCAGCCGCCGGTTTCCACTCCACCTTGGAAGTGGAGCGTCACGAGGTGACCTCGAAGCCGGACGCCCGTCGGATCTGGATGGCACTGTTCCCGTACCTGCTGGTGATCGTCGTCTTCAGCCTCGCCAAGCTGGTCAAGCCGCTGGAGTCGGCGCTCGAATCCACCACCCTCGGAATCCGCTGGCCCGGGCTGGACGGTCGCATTCTGACCGACGTGGGCGAGGTGTCCACCTCGACGATCTACAAGTTCCAGTGGCTCAGCTCACCGGGCTCCCTGCTGCTGCTCAGCGGCATCGTGGTCGCCATCGTCTACCGCGTCTCGGCGCGTGAGGCTGTGAACACCTTCGGCCGACAGGTGCACAAGCTGCGCTGGACGTTCCTCACCATCGGCTCGGTGCTGGCCCTGGCCTACGTGATGAACCTGTCCGGGCAGACCATCACCATCGGTACCTGGATCGCCGGCACAGGCGCCGCCTTCGCCTTCTTCTCACCGATCCTCGGCTGGATCGGCACCGCAGTCACCGGTTCCGACACCAGCGCCAACGCGCTGTTCTCCACCCTGCAGCAGAGCGCCGCCGAGGGCGCCGGTATCGATCCGACGCTGTTGGTCTCCGCCAACACCGCCGGTGGAGTGGTGGGTAAGATGATCAGCCCACAGAACCTGGCCATCGCTGCAACCGCCGTTGGGCTGGTCGGCCACGAAGCCGACATCTTCCGCAAGGTGATTTGGTGGAGCCTTGGCCTGCTGGCGGCGCTGTGTCTGCTGGTCGGTCTGCAATCCACCCCTGTGCTGTCGTGGATGCTGCCATCCTGAAAACTGCTGACCTAGGAGATCGCGATGACTGAGACGTCCAGAGAACGTCCGGGGGAGGGGCTGACGGTGGCGCTGTTCGCCACCTGCATCAGCGACACGATGTTCCCCAAGACCCCCCAGGCGACGGTTGAGGTGCTGGAGCGGATGGGCTGTCGGGTTGTGTTCCCGCGGGAGCAGACCTGCTGCGGGCAGATCTTCACCAACACCGGATACTTCGACGACGCCATTCCCAGCGTGCGCACCTACGTGAAAGCGTTCGGTGACTACGACTACATCGTCGGGCCGTCGGGCAGCTGTGTGGGTTCCGTGCGGGAGCAGCACCCGATGTTGGCTGAACGCAGCAAAGACGCTGGCCTGCAGCGGGCCGCCACCGCAGTGGCGAGCAGAACCCTGGATGTCAGCGAGTTCATCGTTGACGTCCTGGGGGTGACGGACGTCGGGGCCTACTTCCCCCATCGGGTCACGTACCACCCCACCTGTCATTCAATGAGGGTGACGAAAGTCGGGGACAGGCCGTACCAGTTGCTCAAGGCGGTACGCGGACTGGAGCTGCTGGAGCTTCCTGAAGCGACTCAATGCTGCGGTTTCGGCGGAACCTTCAGCCTGAAGAACCCCGACGTCAGCGTCTCGATGGCCGCGGACAAGGCACGCAATGCCGCCTCCACGGGTGCGGAGTACCTCGTTGCCGGCGACAACGCGTGCCTGATGAACATCGGCGGCATGTTGTCGCGACAGAAGTCGGCCATGACACCGATTCATCTCGTCGAAATCCTGGCACACACAGAAGGGAAGAGGCGATGACGGCGAAACCACGACTGACCCCCGCGCCACCACCCGGGGAACTGATCGACTCACCCCGCTTCCCGGTCGCAGCCCGCCGGGAACTGGGCAACACCGCGCAGCGGCGCAACCTCCGCCTCGCCACGCACACCATCCGCGACAAGCGCGCCAACGCGGTCGGTGAGATGGAGAACTGGGAGCAGCTGCGGGAAGCGGGGGGAGCCATCAAGAACCGTGTGCTCCGGCATCTGCCGGAGTATCTGGAGCAGCTGGAGGAATCCCTCACCCGAAACGGTGCCACCGTGCACTGGGCCCGGGACGCCGCCGAGGCGAACCGGATCGTCATAGCCCTGGTGCAGGAGACTGGCTCCCAGGAAGTGGTCAAGGTCAAGTCGATGGCCACCCAGGAGATCGATCTCAACGAGGCGCTGGAGGAGTCGGGTATCGCCGCGTGGGAGACCGATCTGGCAGAACTGATCGTGCAGCTGGGCCATGATCGGCCCTCACACATCCTGGTGCCCGCCATCCACCGCAACCGCTCAGAGGTGCGTGAGATCTTCCTGGAGGAGATGGGTCGCTACGGCACACCGGCACCACCAGGTCTGGACGACAACCCGACCAACCTGGCCAACGCCGCCCGAGGACACCTACGCGAGAAGTTCCTGCGTGCCAAGGTAGCCATCTCGGGCGCCAACTTCGCGGTTGCCGACACGGGATCGCTTGTCGTGGTCGAATCCGAGGGCAACGGTCGAATGTGCCTCACCTTGCCCGAGACCCTGATCAGCGTGGTCGGGATCGAGAAGGTGCTGCCGAGCTTCGACGACCTCGAGGTGTTCATGCAGTTGCTGCCCCGCAGCTCGACCGCGGAGCGGATGAACCCGTACACCTCCGTGTGGTCCGGGGCCAGCGAAGGCGACGGGCCACAGAACGTGCATGTGGTGCTCGTCGACAACGGACGCACCAATGCACTCGCCGATCCGCACGGTCGGCAGGCGCTGCGCTGCATCCGCTGCTCGGCATGCATGAACATCTGCCCGGTCTTCGAGAAGGTCGGCGGTCATGCCTACGGGTCGGTCTATCCCGGACCCATCGGAGCAATCCTCAATCCCCAGATCCGGGGCACCGATTCAGCAGTCGATCGATCGTTGCCATTCGCCTCCAGCCTCTGTGGCGCCTGCACCGAGGTGTGCCCGGTACAGATCCCGATCGCGGAACTGCTGGTGCACATGCGCGGCAAGGTGGTTGATGCGAAGAAGGCGGAGAGCAAAGGCGTGCACATGCCGCACGCCGAACCGGCGATGATGAAGGCCGGTGGCTGGGTGATGGGGGATCATCGTCGTCTGGAGGCCGCGCAGTTGGCTGCCAAGGCTGGTGGGGGAGTGCTGGGCCGGTTCACCGATCACATCGGCCCACTGCCGTGGCCGCTCTCGAAGTGGACCAACACCCGCGACGTCCCCAACCCGCCGACCAAGACGTTTCGGGACTGGTGGAACGTCAACCGAGCCGATCAGGTGGAGAAATGAGCGCCAAATCGGAGATCATGGATCGGATTCGCTCTGCGCTGACCGACGTTCCGGACGTCCGCGCTGCCGATGATGTGGAGGTGGTCTGGCGGTACGGGCAACCAGTGCAGCTCCCCGAAGGAAATGTGCTGGAGGTCTTCATCGAGCGCGTCGAGGATTACCACGCGACCGTCGTCAGCTGCGTGGCTGATGACCTGCCCGACGCCATCGCCGCAGGACTCAAGGCCACCGGCGCCACCACGGCAGTGCTGCCCGCCGGGCTGGACCGGGACTGGCTCTCCGCCGCCAGCGGGGTCGAGTTCACCACTGAGGACGCCGGACCGCTGTCGGCGGACGAACTGAACACGCTGGATGCGGTCGTCACTGCCTCAGCGGTCAGTGTCGCCGAGACCGGCACCATCGTGCTGGACCACAGTCCCGACCAGGGACGACGCGCCCTGACCCTGGTACCTGATCGACATGTGTGCGTGGTGCGCTCCGGGCAGGTCGTCTCGGGAGTTCCGGAGGCCGTTGCACGGCTGCGCGGTGCGGTCGAGGCGGGACGGCCGCTGACCTGGATCAGTGGACCGAGCGCCACCAGCGACATCGAACTCTCGCGCGTCGAAGGGGTCCATGGGCCTCGGCAGTTGTACGTGATTCTGGTGCGGGAAGGGAACTGAGATGAGTGTGGTGGCGGAGGGTTCCAGGATGGAGGCCGCGATCCGTGACCTGCATGCCTTGGTGGACGAGAAGCTGTCCACCCGGTTGTTCGATCGGCGTCGGATGGCCCACGACGCGTCGCACTACCTGCTGGAGCCCAGCGCGGTGGTGATCGCGGAGAACGCCGACGACGTGGCTGCCGTGGTGCGGGTCGCCCACCAGCACGGGCGCTCGGTGACCTTCCGATCCGGCGGCACCAGCCTCAGCGGGCAGGCCGTCACCGACGGCATCATGATCGACACCCGGAGGCACTTCCGTGGCGTCGAGGTGCTGGACGGCGGGCGACTGGTCCGATGCCAGCCCGGCGCCATCGTGCGCCAAGTGAACGCCCGGCTGGCACGGCATGGACGCATCCTCGGCCCTGACCCGGCCAGCGAATCCGCCTGCACCATCGGCGGTGTGGTCGCCAACAACTCCAGTGGAATGAGCTGCGGCATCACCGCGAACACTTATCGGACGTTGCGCTCGCTGCGATTCGTGCTCGTCACCGGCACCGTGATCGACACCGGGCAACCGGACTGCGACCAGGCTCTGCGCGCCGCCGAACCGGAGCTGTGGCAGACCTTGATCCAACTGCGCGACAGGGTGCGATCCAACCCCCGGTCGGTGGAGCGGATCACCCACCAGTTCTCGATGAAGAACACGATGGGCTACGGGCTCAACTCGCTGCTCGACCATGACCAACCGGCACAGATTCTGGCCCACCTGATGATCGGCTCCGAAGGGACATTGGGCTTCATTCTGGATGCCACCTTCGAGACCTTGCCGATCATTTCGCACCTCGCCACGGCGTTGTGCATCTTCGACGCGCCCGAGCATGCGACCGCAGCACTGCCGGCGCTCGTGCAGAAGCAGGTGCGCACCGCCGAGTTCATGGACGCCGCCTCGCTCCGGGTGACGCAGCAGGGATCGCGCAGAGTGCGGGCACTGGAAGGGCTGGACGTCGACAGACACACGGCCCTGCTGGTGGAGGTTGGCGCCGATGAGGACACTGAGCTGGACGACCAGCAACGTGAGATCAGCGGCCTGTTCCAAGACTTTGACGGTCTGTCGAACGACACCCGCTTCACCACCGAGCCGGAGCTGCGCGCCGAGTGGTGGTACATCCGCAAGGGCCTCTACACCGCGGTGGCCGGCGCTCGACCGGCTGGCTCCACGGCGCTGCTGGAAGATGTCGTGGTGCCGATGCCACAACTGGCCGACACCGTGTCAGCCCTCACCCGGATGTGCGCGGATTACGGCTACCACGATGCAGTGCAGTTCGGGCACGCCAAGGACGGCAACCTGCACTTCATGATCAATCCAAACCTGGGCGACCCTCGGCAGTTGGACACCTACGCCCGCTTCACCGACGACCTGGTCGATCTGATTCTGGATGCCGATGGTTCGCTGAAGGCCGAGCACGGGACCGGACGGATCATGGCCCCCTTCGTTCGGCGACAGTACGGCGACGAACTGTACGACGTGATGGTCCAGATCAAGCGGGCCTGCGATCCGGGTAACACCCTCAACCCCGGGGTGATCATCACCGAGGACGACCGGGCGCACCTGAGCGATCTGAAGCCAGCGGTGCTGGTCGACTCACATGTCGATCGTTGCGTCGAGTGTGGCTACTGCGAGCCGGTTTGCCCCTCGCGTGACGTCACGACGACACCGCGACAACGGATTGCCGTGCTCCGAGACATCCAGCAGCTCAGCGACCAGGAACGCGCCGAATTGGAGAAGGACTACCAGTACGACGCCATTGACACCTGCGCGGTGGATTCACTGTGCGGCGTCGCCTGCCCGGTGGACATCGACACCGGCGTGTTCATGAAGAAGATGCGCGCCGAGCGCTGGTCGCCGACCGCGCAGAAGGTGGGAGAGACGCTGGCCAAGCAGTGGGGTCCGGTGTTGGACGGACTGCGCGTCGGCATGCACGTCGCCGATCACGTCCCGAACGGCCTGCTGAGAGGCCTCACCAAGGCAGCCCGGGTGCCGTTGTCCACAGACCTCATTCCGCTGGTAGGCAAGGATCTGCCGTCGGCTGGTGAAGCCCGCAAGAAGCTGCGCACCGCGCCAGCAGTCCTGGCACAGGGCGAGGACGAGCTCGCCTTCTTCCCATCCTGCC
>JAGXHS010000018.1 GCA_024636075.1 Propionibacteriaceae bacterium | reverse complement strand
TCCCAGCGCAGCAACTGACTGACTCGACGGGTGGGGCGTAGCTGACGCAGGATCGGATTGATCACGGTGGGGCCGGTGACCACCAACAAGGCGCCGACCAGCAACGACAATCGCAGGTCATAGCCCAGCAGCCACATCGTGAGGGTCGCCAGGAACCACGAAATCAGAACCGTGACGCTGCACAGCCGCACGATCGGGCGCCCGAGATCGCGCACTTGGGAGAAGCGGAGCCCCAGAGCTCCCTCGAACAGGATGATGCCGACAGCAAGGTTCACTCCGGCGAACAACATGTCCCGGCCGAGTATGTCGTCGGGCGAGAAGAACTGCCCCAGCACGAAGCCAGCGAGCAGCAACATCAGCAGTGACGGCACCTTGAGCCGCCAGGCCAGCCACTGGCAGCCGACGGCGACCACGAGCAGGGCAACGATGTACTCGGCGATTCCCACGGGCCAAACCTACGGGCTACTCAGGGCATGCTGAAATGAGTCCATGGGATTACGTGATCGACTGGTGAACCGCATGATGGCTCCGGGGGGAATCTCGGTCGACGAAGCACTCACCCTGCTGTCATCCGGTGGGGTGCTGGTTGACGTGCGCAGCGAGCGCGAGTACGAGGCCGGCCACGCCCCGGGAGCCCGGTTGGCCGACGTCAAGGAGCTTGTGAAGGATGCTTTCACGGCGGTGCACGGTGACGACCCGCTTGCTGAGCCCGACGCGACCGTGGTGCTGATCTGTGACACCGGGCTGCGGTCGGGTCATGCCGTCGAACCGGTGCGGAAGCAAGGGTTTGGTTGTGAGTTCGTCGGGGGCGGTCTGCTGGCATGGCGCCAGGCAGGTCAGGTGGTGATCCCCGGACCGCCCCGGAACCGTCGATGAGCAGCCACTCGGCTTGACTCGGATTGGGTGTTCCGGATGGAGTGAACACTTGCCGTGCGTGACATGTCCGCGCAAGTCAGACATCCCATGGCGTAGCGGTGTCAAGCGGCGGCCTGTTGCTGTTGGACGGGGTGGTTCAGGCGGTTGCGATTGGCGAGTTGGTGCAGCGCGGCTTGGATCGTCGCGGCCTTCTCGTCGCGGTTGCGGCGGTGCGCCCGGGTCATGACCTTGATCGCCTCGGCCAAGTCACGGTCCCCGGCCGCGAGTCGCAGCTGGTGAGCATCGGTTCGGACCATGTCCGCGAGCACGTGCGCGTCGCCCAGGTCGCTCCTGGCGCCCAAGATCGTGTGTAGTTACCGGTGGCCCGCGGCGATCAGCGACTGCGCCAAAGGGCCACATTCGGTCTCGATCCCCACCAGGAACACCGGCCCGCCGTGTCCTCGTCCTCTCCTCCCGCCGCCTCGCCTGACAGGTCCACGAACTGCCCGACGAGGGCATGGAACATGGTCATCCCCGCTAGTCCCTCCTCGAGCCGGGCCCGGGCCGGTCATTCGACGTCGAAGCGTGGGATATTCGATATCCACAGCATCCGCAGAATCTTTGCCGAAAAGTCGCTGCGCAGTGCCGGTTTCGTTGATTGGCACCACTTGATCTATTGTGTTGTTCGGTTCGATTCTCGTCGGCTGTCTTAACGGCGGGACCGCCGAGTGAAACCTAATCCCCGACTGGACAAGGTTCCCCATGGAGTTGCAGCAGTATCTGCGCGTTGTGCGACGCTACTGGCGGAGCGCGATCGCTGCTTCGCTTCTCTGTGTGGTCGTTGCTGGGACTGTCACGCTGACACAGAAAAGACCTTCACGGCGTCCTCGGTTCGGTTCCTCGCCGTTGAGAGCGGTGGTTCTTCTGGCGAGTTGCCCCAGGGTGCGACGTACGCGGAGCGACATGTCTGAGCACTGTCACCTGAACCACGTTCGTCGCGAAGGAGAGTGACCCCATGGATCCAGCTAGGGAGATACCCGGGTCGACGTCAACGCCGAAGATCTTGGTGCTAGTCCTTGCTGTCGATCGGGAACCTTGGAGATCCCTCGAGGGCCTGACACACCCCAGCACTTGGGGTTCATCCGCCGACCCTCGCGTGACTGTCCGACGCTACGTCGGAGCATCACGCCGTCTACCGACGGGGATGCTGTCCAGCCTGAACGTCAGACTTGACCGGACCAAACTGGGCATCACCTTCTCCTCTCAGAGATACGCAATCTGGAACCGAGCGATCAATTCACGGCTTCCTAGCTGTAGAGAGACTCCTCCAAACACGATTCGCGTAGCCCTCCCAGACACCTACTGGCTAATTGGGGCGAAGACCCTGGCTGCATTCCGCTTTGCCCTTGCCCACTACGCCTTCGATTACCTGATGCGAACAAATATCAGCTCCTACGTGGATCTGCCCAACCTAGTGGCCCAAGTCAGTGGATACCCTGCGCGCGGCCTTTACGCTGGCTACCCTGGAAGTTCCAATAACTGCAGCGAGTTTGTCTCAGGGTCCGGCTATCTACTCAGCAGGGACCTGGTCGAAGCCGTCGTGTCGTCCCAGCGACTGTGGGAGCATCAGTTCATCGACGACGTCGCACTCAGTCGCCTGCTCGCTCGCATCGGAGTCGGTCACCCGGTCACTCCGGTGCGCAGACTCGAAGTCGGCGGCGAACGAGAAGCGGCCTCCTTGAGCGACAGTGACCTGCGAAGCTGCTTCCACTTCAGGTGCAAGTCACAGATTCCGGAGAATCAGATTAGAGCGATGCGCCGAATACACTCCCGCTTCGCCGAAATGAGAGGGCAGGACTGATGACTCCCATTCTGAATCACGGGGTCAGAGCTTCTTGGCCAACACCAGAAACTGGTAGATGCTCGCAGCCGGCCAATGAGACAAGTCTATAACGTCTCTCGCGTATCGCAATCGGCGGAAGCCGACGGACACGCGACCGGACCAGACCTGCGGGGTGGCCCCAGAACAGGCGATCAGCTCCTCTAGCGATTTTCGCCCAAACCAACGTAGATGCGTTCTATCAAAGACGCCACTATCCTCGTAGGCCCAGTCCCCGTGCTTCACGAGATGCCCAATGACATGCTGGTGGCTGACATTCGGGACAGAAACGAGAATCATTCCACCCGCTGACAGCAAACCGCCTAAACCGGTCATCGCCGCCCAAGGGTCGACCAGGTGCTCAAGGACATCCGCCAAGACGATCAGGTCCCATCGGGATTCCTTGAGATGAGATGCGAGGGCCTCCTCGACAGTGCCCACAAAGACGTCGTCAAGTCGCTCTGCTGCAACACCGGCCAAGTCCATTCGAGGCTCGATTCCCGCAATGTAAGCTGCCCCTTGTTCGCGCAAGTGCGGTGCAAGCCCACCCGATCCGCACCCCACATCGAGCACTCTTGAGGAGTTCAATCGCGGCAGTGGAGCTAGGAGCGCCGGGCGATCGCCGCCGTACACTGTCGAGTGCTCACTCAAAGTTTTCATAGCTATGCCTCCGGTGTCTGGTGTTCGGCATTCAGACAGGCGTAAGAGTACCAGAACTCCTGACATAGAGCCGGAGTTCGCGTTGACTCATCAAAGATGACCGCGTAGCTGCTATCGAAGAATCATTTGATTGTGCCCGCGTAGCGGGGTGTCAACCACCCGACTCCCTACTCGCCTTCCTCGAAGCCCTGTGATTATACCGACCTTGGCAGCACGGACCCGTTACCCGACAAGGCGATCCGCGTCGGGGTCGGCATAACCCACAGGTCGGCATAATCAGAGTCGCAGACCGGCAGCGGGAACGGGAACATCTGCTGCAGGTCGCCCACGGCAGCCACGATCCATTTCGATGCGTTGTTGCGGATCGAGGCGTTCTCGGTCCAGCCGGTGACCAGGTCAGTCATCGTCAACGTGCGGGCGAACTCGCCGACGAATGTGGGGCCGCAGTGCGCGACCGTGTCCGCCTCTGCCACACCGGGGATGGTCGCAGGTTCGTCGCCGGCCTTGGACAGCCCGATCGAGTTGCGCAGCAGCGGTGAGGGTGTGGTGGTCGAGATACCTCGCAGCTGCATCGACGCTCGTGCCCCGGCCAGGTACCGGTCGATCGTCGCGGCGCTCATCTGCTGCACCTCAGCCACGGCCGCCGGTGTGGCGAATGGCTTGTCGAGGTCCCCGGCAGCCTCCATCAGCGGCAGCCACATCGGCAACATCACGATGAGGTACTTCCCGCACGGAAACCCCATCAGGACCCACACATCAGCGTGAGGCGTTTTGCGTCAAGGGGTCGGGGTGCCTGACCGCTCGTCGGTCCCTGCATAGCGGTAATGGGGTTGGTTCCCTGCAGCGTTTGATCGGGTTGGTTCGACGAGGGGTCGGGGCCGCCTGTGATGTGCGCCGAGCTTGGGGTCTCTATGCCGCGGAAGGCTGGCCCCGACCGGTTCTTGGGTGACGCGCGCGCCGTGGGCGGGTCAGGCGACGATGGCCTCCTCGATGCCGATGATCCCGTTGGCTGCTCTGGCCGGGTCCCACGCTTTGCCGGTGGTGACCACGGCCCAGAGCTGGCGCAGCAGGGCGGCGGCGATCACGGTTTGGGCCTGGGTGGGCTTCAGCTTGTTGTGCTCGCGGCTGGTCAGGTGCTGGTAGCGGGCGATGTAGACGTGGTTGTGGTGCAGGCAGCCCCACACGGCTCGCCAGGCCGCGGTGCGGAGCCCGGGCCGGCCGGCGCCGGAGAGGCGGGCTTTGCCGGTGAAGGTGCCGGAGAGTCGTTCCCGGGGGGCCAGGCCGGCGAGTTTGACGATCGCGCGGGCGGAGGTGAACCGGGTCAGGTCTCCGGTCTCGGCCAGGATCGCCGCGGCTCCGACCGGCGACAGCCCATCGATGCTGGTCACCAGGCTGGTCAGGCCGAGCTGGTCCAAGGCGATGGTCATGCGGTGTTCGACCTCGACCAGGTTCGACTTGGCGGCGTCCCAGTCGTCGAGGATCCAGCTGATCCGTTCGAACCCGCCGGTCCGGTGCGCGGTCACGCCGGCCGGGTCGGCCAACGCCGTCCATAGCTTGTTCGCGATCCGCAGGCAGGGCCTGATGCGGCCACGGCGCACGACTTCGACCCGCACCAGCCGTTCGAACCGGTCCTTACCGAGTCGCCGGGTCCGAGCGAAGTCGCCCCGGTCACGGCCCATCAACACGCTCAGAGCGGCGACCCAGGTGACCGACTTGAACGGCTGCTTCGCGGTGGTCAGGGCCGCCGGCCAGACGCACTCGAGCAGGTCCCGGACTTGCTGGACACACCCGATGTGAGTATCGAGTAGCTGGCCACGGCGGGCACCAAGGTGACGCAGCCGGCCCCACGTCTCATCGACCGCTTCGGGCAGGTAGCAGCGCAACTGGGCCGTGAGGCGGGCGATCAGGACCGCGTCCTTGTCGTCGGTCTTGTCACTGGTCAGGTCCTCGCTCTTGCGGGCCCATGACGACGCCATCGGCTGGACACACACGAACGGCATCCCCCGGTCGGCGGCCAGCTCGCCCAGCACCCGCCACCGGTGACCGGTCGGCTCACACGCCACCGTCACCCCGCCAAACCCAGCCCGCGTCGCCCGGTCGCCGGCCCAGTCCAGGGCAGCACCCAGGTCCCACGCCTTACACCGGAACGTCCGCCGGGCCAGCACCCTCGAGTCGTGATCGCAGACCACGACCATCTGCTTACGATCAGCTAGATCGATACCGACGACCGCATTCGACACCGGCACCGCCGACCGCAGCCGCGACAACCGAGCATTCCTGTTGCGATCCCCACGAGACACACCACTACCGTTAGTCATGAACGTCCTCCTTGAAAGCGATGGGACACCAAGCCCTAACAGCGCATCAGGAGGACGTTCCCCACGCCAGACCCCGACCGCTACAACGCCTTTCTATGCCGCAACAGTGCCCGCGCATCATCGCCGTACCCCTTCGGCCGCAGCCGTCGCCGGTCGAGCTGCTCAGACGGGGCGGGCAGCTGCGGGCCAGTCAGCATCCGTCTGGCCGTCGAGCGGCCCATCCCCGTCGTGGCGATCACCTCGTCCAGAATCTTGGACTTGTCGCTCTTGGACGCCTTCCGATACGCGGACCGGAGCTTGTTCGTCACATGTCTTCTTGCTGCCATCGGGATCTTGCCTTCCATCAGGCAAGCC
>JAGXHS010000017.1 GCA_024636075.1 Propionibacteriaceae bacterium | reverse complement strand
TCGTTCCGCAGCTGCTGCAAGGGCAGGTCCATCACGTTGACGCCACCCACCGTGACCTCACCGGTTCGAGCCGGATTGATACCAGCGATCAGCCGGCCCAGAGTGGACTTGCCTGATCCCGACGGCCCGACGATCGCCAGTCGCTCCCCCGGACGCAGATCGAGATCCACTCCGTGCAGTACGTCATGGCCCTCCCGGTAGGCGAACCGAAGGTCCTTGGCCATCAAGCGCACCCCGCTCGGCTGGTCCTCGCCGGGGGATCGGTCCTGAGGCACAGCAGCGATGCCAAGCAGGCGAGTCGTGGATGCGATTCCCACCTGCAGCCGATCGACGGTCTCCACCAACCGGTCCATCGGCTCGACCAGCTGCTGAGTGTAGATCGCGGCTGCGGTGATCTGTCCGAGCGTCACCCAGTCGTTGGCATAGCCCCAGGTACCGAGCAGGATGATGAAGGCGAGCGGTCCGTTGTAGCCGAAGTCGAGGAACAGGAACATGATGTTGCGCAGACTCATCGTGTAGCGCTCCGCCTGACCGGCTTCGGCCAGGTCCTCATCGGTGAGTGCGATTCTCTTCTGCTCCAGTTGCCACGCCTCGACGGTGCGGGCACCCTCCACCGACTCGGTCAGCGACGTGTTGATGGTCGAATAGGTGGCTCCTTCAGTGATGTAGCCCATCGGGGCCCGCTGCAGGTACCGGCGCACGATCGCGAACACCATGGCTGACAGCACCACCACGGGTATCGCGAGAATCCACGAGTTGAGGAACATCGCGACCACGGTGAGCGTCGACATCACCCCACTGATCACCAACTGCGGCAGCGCCCAGCGCACAGCCCCCGACATCGCCGACACGTCCCTCGTGATCCGGGTGACGAGATCACCCGCCGAGGCCGTCTCCACTGTGGACAAGGGCAATCGGAGCACGTTGCGTACGACATCCTCGCGCGCCGCGGCCAGCAGGTCCTGACCGAAGATCGCCGACACCCATCGGGCCAGGAAGGTGAGGACGGCCTGCAGCAGCACCACAGCGACCACCGCCATGGTGGTGCCATTCAGCGCCCGCGCCAGATCGTCGCTCGCTCCCGCAGCAAGATCAACCAGATGCCCGAGCAGTCGTGGAAGGACCAAGCCAGCCACACCGGCCAGTGCGTTCGTCACCACCAGGGCGACCACGACCCGGCGCCGGTCGCGCAGCAGTCGTTTGAAGAATGCAATCACCGCAGCACTGCGAGCGACCGGCAGACCCCGCTCGGGATTGCGGGACCGCTGGTACACATCCTGTGCGCGCCGTGCGCGCCGTGCATGCCGCGCCCGCCAACGGGGCAGCCGGGTGGCGATCGGGCCGCCACGATCTGTCAGATCTGCCGGGATCCTGGGGGTGGCGTCGGCGGTGTCCCGCCAGGTGGCAGCAGAGCTTGCCAACAGATCAGCCTCCCCTCGGGGCGCCGCGCCGGACACCATCATCACCTCCCGATTCGCACTCATCGTCGAGCCCGCGGGCCACGATCCGGCGATACTCCCGGTTGTTGCTCAGCAGGTCGCCGTGTCGTCCGCCCGCAACGGCCATTCCGTCGCGCAGCAGCACCACGTCGTCGGCGACCCGAAGCAACAGTGCCGACACGCTCATGATGATGGTGGTTCGGCCCCTCCGATGATCGGCCAGACGTTCGGCGATGCGTGCCTCGGTGTGCGCATCCACGGCACTGGTGGGCTCGACCAGAACCAGCACCTCGGGATCGGCCAACAGAGCTCGGGCGAGCACCACCCGCTGCCGCTGGCCCCCGGACAGTCCACGGCCGCGTTCGTCGACACGGCCTTGCCAACCCCCGGGAAGGGCGTCGTACACATCCTCGGCGTCGGCGGTCCGCAGGGCCTGCTCGGCAGCTTCGCGCGTGTGCCGGTGGTGTGGGTCGAGAAGCTCCTGCAGGGTGCCGGAGAACACCAGGCTGGCCGTGTCATTGACCAGGATGCGGGATCGGAGTTCAAGCAGGTCGACTTGAGCGAGATCCACACCTCCGACCTCGACTCCCCATTGCTGAGAGGCGCGTACGGCGTCCCGAACCATCTGCTCCGCACGTCGGCGCAGCCGTTCGGCTCGCTCCGCCCGAGCGGCCCGACCCTTCAGCTCCTCGTCGATATCCGTGCTCACCACCTCGCCAATGGTGCTGAGGTAGCGTCCGAGTCGGTCCGCCAGTGCCGCCGATTGGTCCGGCAGGGCGCTGACGATCACCGTCATCCGGCCCGGTTGGATCCGTACGCCACTCTCATGGTCGTAAATCTCCGCCGAGTGGGGCAACGCGGTCGGTTCTGATGCCGGCATCCACGGGGGTGCCTGCTCGAGCACGGCGATCGTCTTGCGCGCCGAGACATCGGCCTGGACCCATTTCTGCGCCATCTCGAAGAAGGTGGCGATCGGCCACACCATGAAAATGGCGTAGCCGAAGAAGCTGATCAGCTGACCGACGGTCAGCGAACCGGCCAGCAGCTGACGGGCGCCCAACCAGGTCAGGATGACCAGCAGCATGCCGGACAACAGCACTCCCAGCGAATCCACCACGGCCTGCCAGGAACCGGCAAGTACCCCCGCTTGGCGCACCCGCTGGGACTGCTGGGCGTAGTTGTCGCCGAAGGTACGCTCACCACCGATCCCTCGCAGGATGCGCAACCCCGCCACGATGTCGGTGGCCTGGCCGGTCAATTTACTGGACCGGTTCCGCTCAATGGCCTGGGCCCGCTGCAACGGCCGCAGCAGTGGGCTGGCTGCACCGACCAGAATGGGGGCCGCCACCAGCGTCACCAGTCCGAGCTGCACCGATTCCGAGAGCACCAGGAACGCGACGAATACGAACGCGATCAATGCGGCGACACATCTCCCGACCACCTCGGTGAGCATGCCGAAGGTGTCCGAGTCACTGCCTGACACGCTGAGCACCTCACCGGTGGGGGTGCGCAGCGGCAACAGGTGCCCGAGCTGCGCGGATTTCCGGACCACCAGCATGGTGGTCCGGAACAGCGCAATCAGCCAGCCAGCCACGGCCGTGGTGTGCATCGCGATGCCAGCCGCCACTCCGACGGTGATGACAAACAACAAAGCAGCCGCCCAGCCGGTCGCTGCCCGCAGATCACCCGTCAGCACAGCCCCGTCGATCGCGCGACCCATCAACCAGGGGCTGAGCGCTCCGGGCAGGAACCACAGCAAACCGAAGAAGGCGTTCGACGCGACCATTGCAGCCTGACTGCGAAGCACCCAGAAGAGGAAGCGGGTCGGTGAGCGGGTGTCAGGATGGTCCGCCAGGCGCGTGGAATCGACGGCCCGAGGCGTGTAGGCGTCGGTCTGCGGCGGAAAGGTCTTCATGACCGGCCCAGAGTATCCCCGGCATCCGAGGGGACGCATCCTGTTTTTCGCGACGGGGAATGACCGATGCCCTGCTGTGAGGTTCCTGGGGATGTTCCTCTTCAGTGCCGTCACCCCTTGTCAAGCCCGGAGCGCAGTCGTTCCCCCGAACAATGCGCCGATCGAGCAGGCATGGCGCGGCGGGTTGCGAACGAGGACATCGGGGGTAGCTTCTCCGAAGGCAGTGGCAATCTCAGCGCGGGCACCGTTCACCGACGTTTCAGCGCGCCTGCCATGCTGGTCACCATGGGTTGGACTCCTCGCCTGGTGGCGCTCGACATTGATGGCACCGTTTCCGATCACGACGGATCGATTCCTGCCGAGCTGCACGCCGCTGTTCGGCGCGTGCTGGACGCCGACGTTCCGGTGGTGTTGGCGACTGGCCGGAGCTGGTACGCCACGGAGCCGGTGGTGGCTGAGCTCGACCTTCCGCCGGGGCTGGTGGTGTGCTCCAACGGCTCCCTGGTCGCCCAGCGAGATCCCTTCGAGGTGGTGCTGAAGGAACTGTTCGATCCTGCACCGGTCATTCGCCGTGCTCTGGAGATCGCTCCCCACCTGCACATCGCCGTGGAGGATCTGGGCGTCGGGTTCCGGCTGAACCGGCTCTTTCCCGATGGGGATCTGGAGGGCCACATGAAGGTGGTCACTGTCGAGGAACTCTGCACCGCGCCTGCGATGCGCATCGTGATCCGCGACCCGAACGCCAGGGACACCGACTTCCTGCGTCTGGCCGAACAACTCGGCATGCATGGGGTTCAATACTTCGTCGGGTACTCGGCCTGGCTCGACATCGTGCCTTACGGCGTCAACAAGGCCACCGGGCTGGAGCGCGTCTGCACCGACCTTGGTCTCACTTCCGCCGATGTACTGGCCCTGGGCGACGGGCGAAATGACATCGAGATGCTGCGGTGGGCGGGACGCGGCGTCGCCATCGGTGACGCTCCTGCTGAGGTCCGAGCTGCCGCTGACCATGTCACCGGCACCTTCGCCGAGTTCGGCACCGTCACCGAGCTGGACCGCTGGTTCTCACGGAGCGCAATCGGGTCCACGTGGGCGTGACCACCAGTGGCTACCCTCTGTTCACCATCACCTCATGTCACTGGCACTCCCATGTCACCGAAGGATCGTAGCGTCACAGCAGAATCCGAGGAGACAGCGACCCCGTTCGGTTGGCGGCAAGCACCAGTGGCCAACACCCATCCGCCGGACGCTGATCTGCGATTCTTCAGTTCACCCCCGACCCCAAGGAGACATCGTGATCCACCAGACCCGGCTTTCACGCCGTTCTGCACTCGGGCTCGCTGCGGCAGCAGGCGTTGCCGGCAGCGCTGGCTCGCTGTTGTCACCCAGCACCGCGCAAGCCTGCGGGAGGCAGCCTCACAGCTTCGGCTACGGTCCACTGATCGCCGACCCGGATGGTCTGCTTGATCTGCCGCGGGGATTCTCGTACCGCGTCGCGGCGGTTGCCAACGGAACCCCGCTGAAGTCAACCACGCTGACCGACGGCGGAGAGAAGTCGCCCTCCCGCTACGACGGCACCGGATGCTTCAGGAGTCAGGGAGGCCCCGGCTACGTTCTGGTCGCGAACCACGAGAACGGAACCTCGGCCGTTCAGCCGGTTCCGCACCGTTCCGGTCTCACCTACGATGCCGGTTCGGCATTTGGCGGCACCACAACCCTCACCACTGACAAGTACGGTCGGCGCCTCACCGAAGTGGTCTCTCTGGCAGGCACCCTCAGCAACTGTGCTGGAGGCGTGACACCGTGGGGAACCTGGCTGACCTGCGAAGAGAACGAATCCAAAGCTGGCGGTGGTCTCCTGAAGGACCACGGCTACGTCTTCGAGGTCGATCCCCACGACCTGAGCGGCAACCGCGATCCGAAACCGATCAAGGCATTCGGTCGATTCCCCCACGAGGCAGTGGTGGTCGACCCCCACTCTGGTCACGTGTATCTCACTGAGGACGCCAATGGGCCCCACGGTCTGCTGTACCACTGGCCCCCGAGGGCCGCGCGCCCAGGGGCCGCACATCTCGCCACACCGATTTCCGCGCCCTGGACGACACGGCTGGAACCCTCACGGCGATGTACTGCGCCGACAACGGCACCTTCGTACCCGACCTGTCGGTCGCCAACAAGCTCGGCACCACCTATTCGGTGACGTGGAAGGAGGTGCCCGATCGCGATGCCCAAACAAACTCCACTCGCAAGCAGTTCGACCAAGGGAAGCCCATCACCCGGTCACGCAAGCTGGAGGGCATGTGGTGGGGTGATGGCGGGTTCTACTTCGACGCTTCGTTCGCCCGCACAGGCGATGGCTCCGAGGCAGAGCACGACGGACAGGTGTGGTTCTTCGACGTCGATGCCTCGACGATCACGCTCGTCGTGTACTGGCCGGTGCGCGAGGACGTCGACACCCAGCCCGACAGTCCGGACAACATCACCGTCAACCCACATGGCGCGCTGATGATCTGCGAGGACGGGGAGGGCGTCAACCACTTGGTGCTGGATGACCTGGACGGCAATTACGCCTTCTTCGCGCGCAACAACCTGGACAGCGAGATGGCCGGGGCGACGTTCTCCGACAACGGCCAGGTGTTGTTCGCGAACTCCCAGGATCCAGGGATTGTGTTCGCCATCACTGGACCTTGGCGCAGGAGCTGACCCGCACCGGTGAGGGTTTCACCCTGGTCGACGAGCCATCAGGGTGAAAGTCATCGGCATCCTTGACGGGCGATCCTTCAGCAGATACTCACCGCGTTCATCGGCGACCATCATGCCTGGAAGGGCGTCCCAGGGCACCGAATCATGCTCGACCAGGTTCGTCAGTTCCAGACCGGCATCGAGCACCGCCATTACCGTCTCGGCGATGCCATGATTCCACTCCACCGACGCCAGAGCGGGTAGCTCGGCGTCGGTGGCCACATAGGTGACCTCGTCGCGCCAGGTCGTGGGCTCCAGCTGCTCGAAGTAGGGCAGCTCCAGCGCCACGGTGGTGTCGCCGGGGCCACTCATCGAGCCCTGCTGTTCGTTGTCGGGATGCTCGTCGCGCACCACCATTGCGCAGGACGACTGCAGCACCGGGTGGGAGTCACGCACGTGCAGCCGCCCACCCGGGCGCAGCAACTGGGCGACGCTTTCGGCCCAGTCGCGGATGCTCGGCAACCAGCAGAGCGCGCCGATGCCGGTGTAGACGAGATCGAAGTTGCCGACACCGAAGACCTCGACCGCCCGGTCAACCGAGCCGTGGCGGTAGTCGATTGCCACCCCTGCCCGCTCGGCCAGCGATCGGGCTTCGTCGAGGGAGACCTCGGAGAGGTCCAGTCCCTTCACCTTCCCGCCCATCCGGGCGAGGGAGAGGGTATCGGTACCGATGTGGCACTGCAGGTGCAGCACGTCCAGCCCGGAGAGATCACCCAGCCGTGGCGCGTCGAAGCGCAACACGTCACTCAGCCGGTTCGGATCGGCGGCCAACTCCTCGACGGCATAGTCGTCGGACGCAGCGTGCGCCGAGGCCCTCGAGTTCCAGTACGCCCGGTTCAGCTCCCGGTGCTCCGATGACGAGTCCACGGATGCCGACGGATTCACCGGACGAGCGCTCATCGGTGGGGGCTCAGGCTTTGGGATGGAAGGCGTCGACACCGCCGAGGTAGGGACGGAGCGCTTCGGGGATGTGCACCGAACCGTCCGCCTGCTGGTGGTTCTCCAACAGCATGATGATCATTCGGGTCATCGCGCACAGCGTGCCGTTCAGTGTCGCCACCGGACGGACGCCGTCCTCGAAGCGGCCGCGGATGTTCAACCGGCGAGCCTGGAACTGGGTGCAGTTCGACGTCGAGGTGATCTCGCGGTAACGCTGCTGGGTCGGCAACCACGCGTAGCAGTCATACTTGCGCGCTGCGCTGAGTCCGAGATCACCGGAGGCGACATCGAGCACCTGGAAGGGCAGCTCCAGAGCGGTGATGAACTCCTTTTCGAAACCCAGCAGCCGCTCGTGCTCAGCCTCGGCCTGCGCCGGATCGCAATAGACGAACAGCTCCCACTTGTCGAACCAGTGCACCCGGAAGATCCCGCGGGTGTCTTTGCCGTAGCTGCCCGCCTCTCGACGGAATGCCGGCGAGTAGCCGGCGTACTGGCGCGGCAGGGTGTCGGTCTCCAGGATCTCGTCAGAGTGAAAGGCGGCCAGTGGCACTTCCGCGGTGCCCACGAGGTACAGATCATCCGCTTCGAGATGATAGACGTCCTGTGCGGCTTGACCGAGGAACCCTGTGCCCTCCATCGCGGACGGCTTCACCAGTGCCGGCGGGATGACCGGGGTGAAGCCCCACTCCAGCGCCTTCGACAGGGCGAACTGGCTGAGCGAGAACTCCAGCAGGGCTCCCGGGCCGGTCAGGTAGTAGAAGCGGGACCCGGACACCTTGGCGCCACGTTCCATGTCGATGGCGCCCAGCATCTCGCCCAGTTCCAGGTGGTCCCGCGGTTCGAAGCCCTCGGCAGCGAAGTCTCGTGGTGTGCCGTGTGATTCGATGACGTGCAGATCGTCCTCGCCGCCTGACGGCACCCCCGGGATCACCAGGTTCCCAAGCTTCAGCATCAACTCGTCGAAGCGGGCGCCGGCCTGATCGGCTTCGCCCTGCAGCGAGCGGACCTGCTGGGCCAGCTCCCTGGTGCGTGCCAACAGCGCCGCCTTCTCGTCGCCCCGGCTGCTCGATACCTGCTTGCCGAGACCCTTCTGCTCTGCCCGGGCTCCTTCGAAGGCGCTGATGCTGCTGCGCCGATCCTTGTCAGCAGCGAGCAATTGGTCAACCAGCTCGACGGACTCGCCACGAGCCAGTTGTGAGGCTCGGACGCGGTCCGGTTCGGTGCGCAACACCTTGGGGTCGATCATGCACCCACCATATCGAGCGCCGTTGGGTCCTGTGCCACCGGTTTTCGCTCGACTGGTGGAACAATCGGCTGATGGCCGATCGACAACTGTCACGCTTCAGTCTCATCGCTGTGCTGACGAGCGGGCTGGCGTTCCTGGCCTGGACCCTGCTCACATTCCTGACGGGGGTCTTCGCCCGCATCGACGCCACATCTGAGACCCCCCGGCTGGCGGTTGAGTCAGCTGCTGCCCAGATCGCCTCAGCCGTTGCCCTGGTCACCCACCCAGCGGTGATCTCGGCGTGTCTGCTCGGTTTGGCCATCTGGGCCTGGCAGCGACGGTTGCGCAACATCGCCCACGCCTTGACGATCGGCGTCCTGCTCGCCTGGCCGGTGACGTCGGGAGTGAAATGGTTGATCGGCCGACAGCGACCACCGTCGCCTCTGGACTACGAGATCACCTATGCCGGATCGTCCTACCCCAGCGCCCACGTGGCCATGGTCAGCGCTGCTGCGGTTCTCGTCATTGTGACCACCACGGCGACCCGGCAGTCACGGCTCACGATCATCATCTGGCGGGTGATCTCGCTGATCGTGGTCTCGCTGGTTGCGCTGGATCGCTGGATCATGAACGCGCACTGGTTCAGCGACATCATCGGAGGGCTGTTCTGGGGTTTCTTCGTCGCTGGGGCCTCACTGATCGTCGCCGGTGTGCACATGACGCCACCGGAACTGATCCGGCACCACAGGCCATCCGGGCGGCAGGGCGGGGTCTGCGCCATCATCTACAATCCGTCCAAGGTGCTGGACATGACCACTTTCCGGCGCCACGTCCACTACGAGTTGCTGGCACGGGGTTGGGATGATCCGTTGTGGCTGACCACCAAACGCGATGATCCCGGATTCGCGATGACCCGTCAGGCGCTGGACCAGCACGTAGATCTGATTCTCGCTGCTGGTGGTGACGGCACCGTGAGAGCAGTTTGTTCGGAGTTGGCGAACACCAGCACCCCCCTGGCGCTGATCCCAGCCGGCACCGGCAATCTGCTCGCCCGCAATCTGGGCATCCCGAAGGATGAAGTGCGGGCCCTGGAAGTGGCGCTGGACGGGGTTCCCCGAAAGATCGACCTGATCAAGGTGACCTTCGACGACGATCACGACGGTGCCCAGCACTTCACGGTGATGGCAGGGATCGGTATCGATGCCCAGATCATGTCCCACACCAACTCCGACCTGAAGAAGATGGTGGGGTCAGTCGCGTACTTCCTGTCGGCTGCGCAGCAGATGGGGATGAAGCCGATGGACCTGCGTTACCAGGTTGACGACGGCAAGGAACATCGCCGCAAGGCCAGTCTGGCTCTGGTGGGCAATGTCGGTCAGTTGCAGGGCGGAATCCAGATGTTCCCGGATGCCTCGCCGACCGACGGGAAACTGGACATCATGGTCGCGTCACCAGCGGGGGTGATGGATTGGGCGCAGATGGCGGCCCAGGTGATCACCCGCCAGCGCCGCAACGACGACCGGGTGGATGAACGTACCGGCAAGAAGGTGGTGTTCACCGTCGCGCAGAAAATGCCCTACGAGCTCGATGGAGACACTGAAGGCGAAGGCACCCGAATGGAGGCCGAAGTTGTTCCCGAAGCTCTCATCCTGATGATGCCGAAAACCTGAGCCGGACGCGCTCAGCTCCGTTCAGGACAGCACGTCGTCCAGCCAGGCGCGGGCCGCCGTGTAGTCAGAGTCGCGGCCGCCGTAGGGGATGCGCGGCTTGACCCGGTCGGCTCGAGGATAGGAGCCCAGGAAGATGACGTCCTTGCACACCCGGTGTAGCCCCATCAGCGCCTCAGCCATCCGGGCATCGCCAATGTGGCCCTCCGCGTCGATGGAGAAACAGTAGTCGCCGAGGATCGTCTTGGTCGGGCGCGATTCGATTCGGCTCAGGTTCACCCCCCGACCGGCGAACTGTTCCAAGATCTCAAGCAGGGCGCCGGGGTGGTCCTCCCGCATGAAGGCCACCAGCGTCGTCTTGTCGCTCTCGCTGCGGTCAGGTGGCGGCCCGGCGGGCGCAACCAGGACGAATCGGGTGACGGCGCCGTCGTTGTCGGCGATGTGATCGGCGAGTTGCTCCAACTGGTGCAGTTCCCCCGCCACCTCGGCACAAACAGCAGCATCGAAGCGGGACGTGGGCTGCGCCACCTCCTCGGCGGCAGCAGCAGTGGATCCCCCCTCGGTGATGCGTGCGTCCGGCAGGTGCTCGGCGAGCCATTCCCGGCATTGTGCAGCGGCATGTGGATGGGTGAGCACACTTCTCACCTGTGACAACGCAGTACCCGGTCTGGCATACAGGCCGAACAGCACCGGCAGCAGGACCTCGCGGATGATCATCAGCCGATCTCCGGCAGCGAGCCGATCCAGGGTTGCGGAGACCCCACCCTCCACCGAGTTCTCGATCGGCACCAGAGCCGCGGCGACCTGCTGATTGCGCACCGCGTCCAAAGTGGCGGCCACGGTCGGGAATGGCGTCGCCTCACCCTCGCCCAGACTCAACAGGGCCTGGTGGGTGAAGGTGCCTCGTGGTCCGAAGTAGCCGAGCATCTGATCTCCTGGTTGGGTGATGCGTGGTGGCTCGATTGAACCGCAACGTGTTCCACGCACTCTGGACTGTACCGACAGCGAGATAGCCGGCTCCGCAGGGTGCCAGATCGAACAGGCCAAACCATCGCCCGGACCGGCTCCTGCCCACCCACGCCTCCGGCTGTTCCGCAGGAATCACCCTGGATGAACCGCCGTCGGCCAGACCCGCTTGGTGGCCCGACAGCCCCCGTTTGCCTCGCCCGCGGTCAGCCTGAACCACTCGCGGGTCAGCTAGTGTCACCCCCATGACGCAACCCCGTGGAGTCACGTCGGAAACCGGCCAGCTCGAGACCGTGCTGCTGCACCGTCCCGGAGCGGAACTGTCGCGTTTGACTCCCCGCAACAACGACACCCTGCTGTTCGACGGGATTCCATGGGTTGGCAAGGCACAAGAGGAGCACGACGTGTTCGCCGAGGTACTCAGCGACCATGGGGTGGAAGTGCTGTACCTGGCGGAACTGCTCCGCGAGACGTTGCAGGAGGGCACCGCCCGCCACATTGGCATCGATGACACGGTGGCGGATCTGCGCCTGGGTGCCACCCTGCGCAGTTACCTCAAGGATCGGCTGGCGGATCTGTCCGGTGAGGATCTCGCTGAGGTGATGATGGCCGGGCTTCGCAACGACGAGGCCGGCCCGGTGCGCACGTTGGTGACCGCACTGATGCAGCCCGAGGATTTCCTGATCGATCCGCTGCCGAACCTTTTGTTCACCCGCGACTCCTCGGCCTGGATGGGTGAACGACCCGTGCTGACCTCGCTGGCGATGCCGGCCAGGCGCCGGGAAAGCACCATCACCCGGCTGATCTACACCCACCACCCCCGCTTCGCCGGGGTCCATCCGATTCACGATCCCAGCTTCGAACACGTCGAAGGCGGTGACATCCTGATGCTCGGCAACGGTGCGGTGGCAGTCGGAGTGGGCCAACGCACCACACCCGCGGGCGTTGAGCGCCTCGCCAACACCGCCTTCGGGGCCGGACTTGCGCATACCTTGCTGGCCGTGCCGATCGATCAGGAACGCGCCACCATGCATCTGGACACCATCTGCACCATGGTCGACGCTGACGCCATGGTGATGTATCCCAATGTCGCTCACCGGATGCAGGCCTACACCGTGACACCCGGCGCCGATGGCGTGCCACTGGTCTCGGAGCCCCGGCCCTTCCTGGATGCCGCCGCGGAAGCGATGGGCATCGACGAGGTCAGGTTGATCGACACCGGTTTGGACCCGGTGACCGCGGAGCGGGAACAGTGGGACGACGGAAACAACACGCTGGCAGTGGCGCCCATGTTGTGTCTGGCCTATGAGCGAAATGTGGAGACCAACAGTCGGCTGGAGGCCGAGGGCATCCAGGTGTTGCGGATCAGTGGTTCGGAGTTGGGTTCCGGGCGGGGTGGCCCCCGGTGCATGTCGTGCCCGATCTCACGACATCCACTGCCGAGCTCCTGAGGTCATTTCAGCAGCTTCGACATCCGACGATCAGCCAACTTGGTACCCCCGGTCTGACAGCTGGGGCAGTACTGCAGTGTCGAGTCAGCGAAGCTGACCTCAGCGATCACGTCGCCGCAGACCGGGCAGCTCTCACCGGTGCGCCCGTGGACCGCCATGTTGCTGCGCTTGTTGTCCTTCAGGTCGTTGGCAGCCAACCCACCGGCCCTGTCGATGGCGCCCACCAGCTGATCGCTGATCGCCTGCAGCAAAGCGGCTTCCTCGGCTTCGTTGAGGCCATTGGCCGGTTTGAAAGGGCTCAGTCGGGCGGCGTGCAGGATCTCGTCGGAGTAGGCATTGCCGATACCGGCGATGGTGGACTGATCGCGCAACAAGCCTTTGAGCTGTGACCGGCCAGCATCGCTGAGGATTTGGTGGAACACGCCTGCGGTGAACGCGTCTGACAGTGGATCAGGGCCCAGTCGAGCGATGCCGGGTACCTCTGCCGGATCCTCAACCAGATGAATCGCGAGTTTCCTCTGGGTGCCCGCTTCGGTGAGATCAAATCCGGACTCGTCGTCGAGCCGCACCCGCAGTACCAAGGGACCCCTGCCGGGCCGCACCGGTTTCAATGGCACCGTCTGCCGCCAGCTCAGCCACCCTGCCCGAGCCAGGTGGAAGACCAGGTGGGTGCCCTGGGCATCGACGTCCAGGAACTTGCCGTGCCGCTGAACTCCGCTGATTTCAAGCCCGACCAAGGCCTCCAGCGGGACCTTGAACGTCTTCAGAGCGCTGAAAGCGACCAACTGCACCGACGCGACGGAACGCTGGCTGAGCTTGCCCTCCAGATAGCGCCGCAGCGCCTCCACCTCAGGTAGTTCCGGCATCGTGCAGCCCCCTTGCTGGCAGATTCGCGGCCCTGATCCAATCAATCCCGGAACAACCCAACACGTCCTCCAGAAGCCCGAGGTAGTCGACCCGGGTCACTTCGACCGCGCCCAGCCTGGACAGGTGCGGCGTCACCCACTGAACGTCCAACAGCGATTCCTCCCCGCTACTGTCCAGCAACTGCACCAACCGGATCAGCGCCACCTTCGAGGCATCGGTGCCACGAAGCGGATCGTGGAACATCGACTCGCCGGCGAACAGGCCTCCGATCGACACCCCGTAGAGGCCGCCCACCAGGCCGCCACTGTCGTCCCAGGTTTCCACCGAGTGCGCCACACCCATCCCGTGCAACAGGGTGTAGGCCTCGGCAATGCTGTCATCGATCCAACCGTGCGGCCGCGACGGATCAGCGCAGCGAGCCAGCACCTCGTCGAATCGGTGATCAACGGTGGTGCAGTAGCGGCGAGCTGACTTGCGCAGGCTCCGGGACACCACCAACCCGTCGGGCGGGATGATGCCGCGCTCCATCGGTGACCACCACCCCATCGCTTCGGAGAAACCCGACTCGTGCAGGGGCATCGGGAACACCCCCGAGCGATAGGCGAGCAGCAGAAGCCGGTGGTCCAGGTCGTCGGTGAAGGCAATCAAATCCTGGTCAGGCCAAGACTCCTCTGGACCGAAGACGTGCTCCAACCCGCCGGGCACACTCGTCACCGGTTCAGTGTGACACCGACGAACCGATTCCGGGACCGCCGACTCGTCTCATCTCGCCATGACCTCCGGTCTGGGCTCTCAGTCCCACATGTCAGGCAATGACGGGGGTCGATCGTTGCGGGGAAGCCATTGCTGTTCCACCGCTCCGGTGTAGATCTGACGCGGACGGTAGATCCGTTGAGCGGGATTGTCGTGGACTTCTTTCCAGTTGGCGATCCACCCCGGCACGCGGCCGATGGAAAACATCACGGTGAACATGTTCAGCGGAATCCCGACGGCGCGCAGGATCACGCCGGAATAGAAGTCGACGTTCGGGTACAGCTTCCGTTCGATGAAGTAGTCGTCGGCGAGCGCCGCCTGCTCGAGCTCCCTGGCGATGTCCAGCGTCGGGTCGGTGATGTGCATGGATGTCAGGAGCTGGTCGGCAGCACCCTTGAGAATCTTCGCGCGGGGATCGAATTGCTTGTAGACCCGGTGGCCGAATCCCATTAGCTTGACGCCATCCTCCTTGTTCTTCTCCTTCTTGATGTAGTCGCCCACCGACAGGTCGTTCTTCCTGATGTCGCTGAGCATCTGGACGACCGCAACATTCGCCCCACCGTGCAGCGGACCCCAGAGCGCGGCCACACCCGCGGAGCAGGCGGTATACATGTTCGCCTGCGACGACGCCACCATTCGCACCGTCGAGGTGGAGCAGTTCTGCTCATGGTCGGCATGCAGCATGAAGAACAGATTGAGCGCTCTGGAGACCTCCTTGGATGCCTCGTAGTTCTTGTAGGGCACAGAGAACATCATGTGCAACAGATTCGCCACATACTTCAGATCGGACCGCGGGTAGATCAGCGGTTCCCCGATCGACGACTTGTAAGCAGCAGCAGCGATGGTGCGGACCTTGGCCATCAACCGCGCCGCGGCGATGATGTACGACTCCCGGTCGTGGACGCGCGGCCGGGAGTGGGTGCTCAGCGCATTGATCATGCTCGACAGGATGGCCATCGGATGACCGTTCGCCGGGAAGGCGTAGAAATGCTGGTCCATGTCGTGGTGCAGCGCTGCGTTCTCCATCAGCAGTTCAGTGAACCACTGCCGCTCCGCGGTGTCCGGCAGCGAACCGAACATGACCAGCCAAGCCGTCTCCACGAAGGAAGTCTTCTCCGCCGCGAGCTTTTCGATCGGGTATCCGCGGTAGCGCAAAATGCCCTTTTCGCCGTCGATGTAGGTGATGCCCGACTGGCACGAACCCGTGTTCGCGTAGCTGTCGTCGAGAGTGATGTACCCGGTGGAATCGCGCAGTGACGAGATGTCGATGGCCTTTTCACCTTGGCTGCCGACGATGACCCGAAACTCGTGCACCGTGCCTTCGATCTCGAGCCGCACAACCTCTGGCGCATCTTCCACAATTGCCTCCCAGCGATTCCGTGTCGCGTGCAGACGCGACGGGTCAAGGGTCCTTCAGGCCATCTTTGTTCATCCGTAGCGCCCCCGCACCCGAATACCGCAACTGGTGGTTGTCAGGGGGCCGACAGGGGAATCACCGACGCGTGCGGTGCTGCGGGCCAACTATCCTAGAAGGAGACAATGACGACGGAGGTCGCATGAACATCGCCAAAGACTTCGGCAACCAGATCCTGCGGTCTGCCCCCACTGTCGCCCCCGGAGCTGCGGCGGCGTACTTCCGGCGGATCCTGGACGTGGCGGTGGACGGCTACGCCAACCTTCCCGGCGCACGAGTCGCGGCGGGGGGGCAGCTGCAGAAGTATGGTGATGTCGACAAGGCCATTGATGCGTTGATGCGGCAACACATCACGATGGCCGGCGTCCAGGGTTTCGCAACGAATGTCGGTGGGCTTGCCACCCTGGCGGTTGCCGTTCCGGCCAACATCACCGGCGCAGCGGTGCTGCAGTGCCGGCTGTCAGCGGCCATCGCCCATCTTCGTGGGTATGACGTCAACGATGCCCGGGTGCGGAGTGCGGTGTTGATGTGCCTGTTGGGCGAGGCAAATGCCACCGCGCTGATCGAGAGCGAGGGACTGCCGAGCACTCCGATGGGCATCGCCACCGCTCCCGTGTTCGACGCCGAGCTACACAACAACATCAGCGAGAAGGTCCTGGGCCACCTGCTGGCCCAGATCGGTGGCAAGCGCGCGACGCTGCTGGCAGCGAAGCGGGTTCCGGTGCTCGGCGGCGGAATCGGTGCTGTCACTGACGGTGCGTCAACCTGGTCAGTGGCCAGCTACGCACGGTCCCAATTCGTGAATCGGCGCCACATCGCCAAGTGAGGGAGCTAGCGGTACAGCCGCTTCACCCGGGGGGTGATCAAGCAAGTGACCTCGTAGGGAATCGTCCCCATCACAGCCGCCAACTCATCGGCGCCGATCTGCTGGCTGCCACTAGTACCCAGCACCACCACCTCGTCGCCGACCGCAACGTCGGTAGCTGTGGTCCCGAGGTTCAGCATCGTCTGATCCATGCACACTCGCCCAGCCACAGGGTAACTGGCACCGTTGACGAGCATCCGGCCGCGATTCGAGTTCAGCCGCGAGTAGCCGTCCGCGTAGCCCACAGGCACAGTCGCGATCCAGGTCGGTTCAGGCGAACTCCAGGTGCGTCCGTAGCCGACGGTCTCACCCGCGGGCACCTCCTTCAGGAAGGACACCCGCGACCGGATCGACATCACCGGCTCGAGTGGCACCGGGACCCTTGTGGCTGGATCGGGAGCGTATCCGTACAGCATGATCCCCGGGCGCACCATCGTCATCCCTGACAGGTCATGGTCGAGCAAACCGCCTGAGTTCGAGGCATGGATGAACTGCACTCCGCCGACGGTGGCGGTGATCTCACCGACCAGTTCGCGGAAGGCGCGCAGTTGATGTGCGGTGAAGTCGGCTCCGGCAGGCACGTCGCTGATCGGCAGGTGGGTGAAGATGCCTCCAACCGCAGGTGAGGCGCAGCGAGCGCAGCCTTC
>JAGXHS010000004.1 GCA_024636075.1 Propionibacteriaceae bacterium | reverse complement strand
TTCGGGACGAGCTCCGATGGGCAGTCCTACGTGAAGGTGGACGAGGCGAAGCTGGCGGAGCTGGCCAAGGCCCTGCGCACCGACACCATGGCCGAGTACTACGCGGCCAACAACGGCTGAGGGAGCCACCCGCCCCGGCAGACGCAGCTACCTCAGGCACGGTCGAGGCCCCGGCGCTTCGAGCTGAGCCAACTTGCCACTTCGACATCGGTACCCGTGGGCAGATAGGATGACGCTTCGGTCAGTTCCATCTGGATCGGACCAGGCATTCGCCCTCCTGCCATGGGAACTACTCATGGCCGCAGAGACCAGAGGAGGTGGAGTACGCGCATGCGAAATTACGAGATCATGATGATCATCGATCCCGACGTCGACGAGCGTCAGGTTTCTCCGCTCGTGGAGAAATACACAAAGATTGTCACCGACGCCAAGGGTGCGGTGGACAAGGTCGATCTGTGGGGCAAGCGCCGCCTCGCCTATGAGATCAACAAGAAGTCCGAAGGCATTTATGTCGTCATCAACCTCACCGCGGCCCCGGATGATGTGAAGGAGATGGACCGGCGCATGTCCATCGACGAGCAGATCATGCGGACCAAGGTGATGCGTCCCGACGCCCACTGAGGTGAAACCTCGCTGAAGGACATTCTTTGGCGAGACACCGCATGAAGGCGTCCAAGGACAACACACAACCAAACCGGGCAACACTCTTGCCCAACGGAGCTCGGCGAACGGCCGTAGAGTCAGCTCAAGGCTGGCAGCCGACAACCGTCGATCCACTCACGTCCGACAACGGAGACACACATGGCAGGCGAAACACCCATCACACTGGTCGGCAATCTGACCGCTGATCCGGAGCTGCGCTTCACCCCCTCGGGTGCGGCCGTGGCCAGTTTCACCGTGGCGTCCACCCCGCGCACATTCGACCGTCAGTCGAGCGAGTGGCGCGATGGCGATGCCATGTTCCTCAACTGCTCGGTGTGGCGTCAGGCCGCCGAGAACGTCGCCGAATCCCTCACGAAGGGGATGCGGGTCGTCGTCTCGGGACGGTTGAAGTCACGCAGCTACGAAACCCGCGAAGGTGACAAGCGCACCGTGTTCGAGGTCGATGTCGACGAAGTCGGTCCTTCCCTGAGGTACGCCACCGCCAAGGTCACCAAGACCTCGGGTTCACGGGGCGGCAATTGGCAGGGCGGCTCGTCCGGCGGCGGATCCAACTGGTCACAGGGCAACACCGGGGGCGGAAACGGCCCCGGCAACAGCCCAGGTGACAACCGCGGGGACAATCGCGGCGGCGGCACCGACCCCTGGGCCCAGGCCCAGAGCGACGAGCCCCCGTTCTGATCACTGGTCGCTCTGACCAACTCCATCCATCCATCCACATCCCTATCCGGGAAGGCACATTCCGGCGGAACGCCGGGCTTTCAGGGGACTGAGTCCCCTAGAACAAGGAGAGCACCACAATGGCCGGTCCACAGCGCAAGCCTGTGAACAAGAAGAAGATCGTTCCGGTGAAGACGACTCGCGTCGCCAACGTCGACTACAAGGACACCGCAACCCTGCGGAAGTTCATTTCCGAGCGTGGAAAGATCCGCGCCCGTCGCGTCACTGGACTGTCGGTCCAGGATCAGCGCAAGGTGGCTATCGCCATCAAGAATGCTCGCGAACTCGCCCTGCTGCCCTACGCCTCCACGGCGCGCTGAGAAAGGACCTCATCATGAAGCTCATTCTCACCGCACCCGTGGAAAAGCTGGGCGTCGCAGGTGACGTCGTCGAGGTCAAGGACGGCTACGGTCGCAACTACCTGCTGCGGCAGGGCGCCGCGATCCGCTGGACCCGTGGCACAGAGACGCAGATCGACGGAATCAAGCGGGCGCGTGACGCCCGCGAGATCCGTGGCGTCGAGCACGCAAACCAGGTCCGTGAGCAGCTCGAGGCGCTGTCCGTGCGGCTCTTGGTGCGTGCCGGGGACTCCGGCAAACTGTTCGGCGCTGTCACTCCTGCTGACGTGGCCCAAGCCGTCAAGAAGGCGGGTGGCCCTGCACTGGACAAGCGTTCGATCGAGATCGCCAAGCCGATCAAGACCGTCGGTACCCACACCGTAGGCATCAAGCTGAATGACGCAGTCACCGCCCACATCAACGTGGAGACCGTCGCCGCCTGAGCAAACCGACCGCACCACACAAAGGACCTTGGCCTAGGCCGGGTCCTTTGTGTGTGTGGGGGCTTCTGCATCTGGAGCGCGACCGGACGTTTGCTCATGGGTGTCGGCAGTTTGCCGAATCGTGCGCCACCGGTGCTACCAGTGGTGGCATGGTGGGCAGAAACCAGTGGGAGGACTGAGATGGATCCGGTCACGGTCGCGATCGTCGGAGCCGGTGACCGCGGCTCCACCTACGCAGCGTGGTGCCTGCAGAACCCTGAGCTCGCCCGGGTGGTGGCGGTCGCCGACCCTTGGCTGGAGCGGAGCGACGCTTTCGCCGAACTGCACGGCCTCGATGAACGGCAGGTCTTCGCCGACTGGCGCCACTTGGTGGCCGCCCCCAAAGTCGCTGACGCGGTGCTCATCTGCACCCGAGACCACGACCATGTGGAACCAGCTGTCGCCTTTCTCGAAGCTGGGTACGACGTCTTGTTGGAGAAGCCGATGGCGACGACGCTGGAGGGATGTCAGCGGGTCGCCGATGCTGTGGGAAGGACGGGTCAGGTCTTCGCCCTCTGCCATGTGCTCCGGTTCACGCCCTACACCCGGCTGATCAAGTCACTGCTGCCGTGCATCGGTGAGGTGATGTCCATCCAGCACCTCGAACCGGTCGGCTGGTACCACTTCGCACATTCCTTCGTCCGCGGCAACTGGCGCCGAGAGGATGAATCGAGCTCCATGCTTCTGGCGAAAAGTTGTCACGACATCGACTGGCTTATCGACATCGTCGGCGCACCGATCCGTGCCGCCGCCTCCTTCGGTCAGTTGAGCCACTTCACTGCTGGCAACAAGCCGGTCGGAGCGGCTGATCGCTGTCTGGATTGCCACCTGGAACGGAGTTGCGCCTATTCGGCGACGAAGATCTACCTCGATCGGGCGGCTGCGGGAGACGTCGGTTGGCCGGTCAAAATCATCACGTCCGACAGGTCGCCGGAAGGGGTGCGAAAGGCACTCGCCACCGGTCCGTACGGCAGGTGCGTCTATGGCTGTGACAATGACGTCGTCGATCACCAGGTTGTGTCAATGCAATTCGAGGGTGGCGCCACCGGGGCCTTCACGATGAGCGCCTTCACTGAGTTGACCAGCCGGAAGACGAGGATCTTCGGCAGCCAGGGACGGCTGGAGTGCAATGGCTCACAGGTTGATTTGCTTGATTTCAGCACCGGTGAACACACTGGGCACGAGGTCCTGCAGGATGGCACCGCGGATGCCGGTGGCGGCCACGACGGCGGCGACGCAGGTCTGATGGAAGCCTTCTTTGCGGCTGTCGGCAAGGGGGATCAGTCACTGGTGTCATCGGATGCGGAGGCGTCGTTGGCGTCCTATCGAGCAGTGTTTTCCATCGAGCAGGCACGCCGCAGTGGTCTCCTGGTCACCATCGATTGACGGGCACACGTCCGCGGCCCAGTGACAAGCTGACTAGCCAGACCCCATCTGTTCATGGGCAGTGACCAGCGCTACGTCCACGCACCAGGTGTCAGCCGACGGGACCACCGGGTAGGTTCGTGCCGTGCAGATCACACTTCTGGGGACCGGGTCATCGGACGGTTGGCCGAATGCTTTCTGCCGCTGCCCATCGTGCGGTGATGCGCGGCGTCGGGGCGATCTGCGCTCCCCGACGAGTGTCCTGATCGATGGGCGGCTGCTCTTGGACTGTGGTCCCGAGACCGAACGGCAGGCCCAACGTCATGGGTTCGACCTCGCCGATGTGCAGGCGATCGTGGTGACCCACGCCCACAACGACCACTGGAGTCCAGCGGCGTTGATGTACCGCAGCTGGGTCCGTTCCGAGCCGTTGACGGTGGTCGGTCCGGAGCCGGTCATCGAGGCAGGGCAGCACTGGCTCGATCCACAGCAGCAGAGCGTGAGCTTTCGGACCGTCACGCGGGGAGACGAGATCGAGGTTGCGGGCTATCGGATCACCGTGTTGCCGGCGAACCACCATGCCCTGGGCGAGGCGGTGCTGTATCTGGTCCAGGACGAGACAGCACGCGTGCTGTATGCCACGGACACGGGGCCGCTGACGGCTGACTTCGCCGATCGGGTGGGCAACTCGCCGGTCGACTTGGTGCTGTTGGAGGAGACTTTCGGACACCGCAGCGACCCCGGTGAGACCCATTTGAATCTGGTCAGCTTCGCCGAGACCATTCAGCAACTGCGTACCGGGGGTGTCGTCACGGATCACACCCAGGTGGTGGCGATCCACATGAGCCACCACAACCCGCCGCTGGGGCAACTGCAGACGCTGCTGGCCGGCATCGGCGCCGAAGTCCACCCGGATGGCTGGACCAACTCCGTGTCTCGCCCCCGCCGACCCTGAACCCGGTGTTCACCAAGTGGACGACGGTGGCTCTTCGTGACAGGCTTGCAGACTCGTCCAACAGTGGTGTTGGCGGAGAGGGGGACTGATGGGCAGGGAGGTCGAGTCTCAGCACTACACGCGCGAGCAACGTCAGGAATACCGAAGAAAGGTCCAGACGAATCTGGATGTCTTCGCCACCATGCTCAGCACCAATCAGTTCACCGACCAGAGTCCGATGACCGGGGTGGAGATTGAACTGAACCTGGTGGACGAGAATCTGGATCCGCACTTCCAGAACACCCAGGTGTTGGAGGCCATCGCCGACCCGGACTATGTGACCGAATTGGCGAAGTACAACATCGAGCTGAACGCCCGCCCTCGCACCCTGCCCGGTCGCACAGCGCTGGAGTTGGAGGAGGACCTTCGCGAGAGCCTGAACCGTGCGGACGCCCATGCCCGGGAGGTGGGTTCACGCTTCGCCATGGTGGGCATCCTGCCGACTCTGCGAGAGGAGCACTTCGAAGGTGACTGGATCAGTGCGAACAACCGGTACACCGCTCTGAACGACTCCATCTTCTTCGCCCGCGGTGAAGACGTCCTGCTCGACATCGAAGGTCCGACCGGTGAGCGGGTGAGAACCTACGCCGATTCGATTGCGCCCGAATCGGCCTGCACCTCGGTGCAACTGCACCTGCAGGTCCCACCGCAGGATTTTGCCGCACACTGGAACGCAGCCCAGGCGTTGTGCGCGGTGCAGGTTGCGGTCGGCGCCAACTCTCCGTTCTTCTTCGGCAAACGGCTGCACGCCGAAACCCGCGTGGAGGTGTTCAAACAGGCCACCGACACCCGTCCGATCGAGTTGGTCAACCAGGGGGTGCGCCCCCGGGTGTTCTTCGGTGAGCGCTGGATCACATCGATCTTCGACCTTTTCGAGGAGAACGTCCGTTTCTTCCCGGTACTTCTGGCCGAGGTCAGTGATGAGGATCCGGTGGCGGTGCTGGCCGGGGGCGGCGCGCCCCAACTCGCCGAGTTGCGGCTGCACAACGGCACCGTCTATCGCTGGAACCGACCGATCTACGACGTGGTCGACTCGGAGCCACATCTGCGAATCGAGAACCGGGTGCTGCCGGCCGGCCCCACCATCATCGACACCTTGGCCAATGCAGCCTTCTACTACGGGACCATGCACATCCTGGCCACCGAGGATCGTCCGGTGTGGTCACGGTTGAGCTTCGAGGCGGCCGAGGACAACTTCAACGAGGCGTCCGTGAACGGTCTGGATGCGCGGTTGTACTGGCCCGGTCACGGGTTGTTGGGCGTGGACGAGTTGGTGCTGCGGCGGTTGTTGCCGATGGCCCAAGAAGGGCTCCGACGATTCGGTGCCGATGACGAGGTCCGCGAACGCTATCTGGGCGTCATTGAAGAACGCTGCACCAACGGCCAGAATGGCGCGGCCTGGCAAGTCGCCGCTGTCGAGGCCTACGAGAAGCAGGGTGAATCCCGCGACGAGGCGCTGAAGGCCATGTTGGGCGATTACATGACTCACATGCACAGCAACGAACCCGTGCACACCTGGCCGCTGCCGGAGTAATCCACCACGAATTCACCAGCCATCCACAGGATTATCCACAGCTGGGGATAATTACACAGCTGTTGTTACACGCGTGTGGCTCGATTGTGCGAGCCGTCGAGAACCGACAAGGCATCTGCGATAGCGGTTCATTCGGCGCGGTGGTGACAAATCAGCGAACACCGAAGCCAGTGGTGACGTGGCGGCAACCAAACGCACGCTTGATGGGGGATTGTCACCGCCCGGGACGGGCACGCGTGCTGCTCTCCAGGCTGTGAGCGAGGGACGAATGACCCGGCCCACCTCCAACTACAGTTGACCCATGACAGGCCACACGCTCAGCGACGCAGTCGTCGCCGTCATCGGTGCCACCGGCGCGCTCGGATCGATCATCTCTCGCGAACTCGCCGATCGAGGGGCCAAGGTGCTACTCGTCGGTCGCAGCGAGGAACGGCTGCGGAATGTGGGCGTCGATGAGGCCACCATCGTCGTGGCCGATCTCACCGACGCAGAAGCTGGCGGCGCGATCGTGGATGCAGCGAAGGAGGCGCACGGACGACTCGATGGCGTCATCAATGCCGCAGGCGTGGTGGCGTTCGGACCACTCGCCGACACAGAGGACGCGGTCATCGAGGAACTGTTCATGACGAATGTCATCGGTCCGCTGTGGCTGCTTCGCCGGGTGACGCCGATGCTGGCGGATTCCAAGGGTTTTGTGGTCAACATCTCCGCCGTGGTGGCTGAAAAGCCGATGGCGGGCATGGCCACCTACTCGGCCACGAAAGCGGCATTGACGGCAGCCGACCAAGCGATGGGTCGTGAGCTGCGGAGATCCGGTGTGGACATCTTCGACGTGCGCCCGCCCCACACTGAGACGGGTCTGGTCTCCCGCGCGGTGGCCGGCAAAGCGCCGAAATTGCCCAAGGGGCTGGCCCCCGAGGTCACTGCGCGCAGAATCATCGAGGCGATTGAAGCGGGGCAGGTCGACGTCAGTGCCAGCGACTTCTCGTCCTGAGGTCGCAGGAACTTCACGTGGACCTTCGCCTGTCCACTGCGACGGGGGATGATCATTGCCAAGCCACACAACGCTCGCTGACGAGGGGAGAACTCATGGGGGTCGGCGTCGAGTTGGTACGGAGCTTGGTCGCGACGACTTCGCGCAGGCTGACGTCTGGCCCGTCCAAGCACTTGCCCACTTTCATCGGACTCTCGAATTCCTGTCCCAGGACGGACATGATGGCACCAGCCCGACAGCGACGGGGTGGTGCCCACGCGAGTTGCGGGTCACCTTGGCGTCACCGATTCGTAAGCGGTGCGCCATGGACGTGCATCCTCGGCGGGCGAAGACTGGACCCATGACTACGACACGACGCTTCACCGGGACCCTAGCCGCCCTTGCCCTGACCGCCAGTTTCGGGCTTGCCGGTTGCTCAGGCGACGACACCGCGACGCCCGCATCCACTGCCAGTTCATCGATGGCGCCCAGCGAAAACTCCATGGGCGACGAATCGATGGCACCGTCCATGGATGCGTCGGCCGACGACATGTCCAGCGACATGGATTCGATGGACGACGCCGCGATGTCGAAGGGCAGCTACATCGGCTACGACGACTACATGAGTTCGATGGCCAATCTCCCCGGCAACGTGGTGCTCTTCTTCCACGCCTCGTGGTGCCCCGACTGCCAGGCGGCGGACAAGGCCATTGCGGCCGACGACAACCTCCCCGAGGGCCTCACCATCGTCAAGGTCGACTTCGACGACAACCAGGACCTGCGCAAGAAGTACGGGATCACCACGCAGCACAGCTTCGTGCAGGTGGACGGCGACGGCAACGAAGTCAAGAAGTGGACCGGCTCGAAGAATGCCGAGGACATCGCCAGCAATTTGGCCTGAGCGCACCCAGCTACTCGACCGGCGCGCTCGGGTCTGCGGTTGACCTATCGGCTACAGTCCTTGTCAGGAGGTAAGGTCGTGACTGATGGGTGCCCGGCAGGCGGAACGCGCAAGGTGATCAGACCCGCAGATTCCGATGGACCTGCGGTGGAGCGCATCGGTGACACGTGGCATGTTCGCTCGGTGGACCTTGCCCGCAAGGTGCTGCGCGAACGCGACGGCACCGCGCAGGCGGGCTTCATGGCTGAAGCCCAGGGTCACCAGAACATCAGGCCACCGGTGTTGTACATGGATGGTGACGCACACCGGGACCAGCGCTCCAAGGTGGCGCGGTACTTCGCGCCGCGAACCGTCGATCGCCGCTACCGAGACCTGATGACCAACCGCGCGGACGGGCTGATCGCAGAGGCTGTGGCGGCTGACCGCTTCGATCTCGATGACTTGGCGCTGCGCTACTCGGTCGAGGTCGCCTCTGCAGTGATAGGCCTCACCAACTCTTCGATCGAAGGTATGGCGAAGCGCTTGGGGAGGCTCTTCAGCCTCGATCCGATCGCTCCGGGCGAGCCGGTCGGTAGCCGCTGGGCGGTCATCGCCCGATCGTTGAAACCACTGCCGTCGATGCTCAGCTTCTATCTTCGCGATGTACGTCCTGCCATCCGGGTGCGACGGCGCACCCCGGACGAGGACGTGATCTCGCACCTGCTGAACGAGGGGTACTCCGACGGTGAGATTCTCACCGAGTGCATCACCTACGGAGCAGCAGGCATGGTCACCACCCGGGAATACATCAGCATGTGCAGCTGGCACCTGCTGACCGCCCCTGAGTTGCGGGCTCGCTACCTGGCGTCGGACGAAGCGGAGCGCTACGCGATCCTGAACGAGATCCTTCGGCTTGAACCCATCGTGGGACACCTGTATCGGAGGGTCACCCAAGATTTCACGGTGAGCTCCGAGGAGCAGGATCACGAGTTCCGTGCTGGTGATCTGATCGACTTCGACATTCGTCAGGCGAATGCCGACGAATCGGTGGTCGGCGCCAATCCACTACAAATCTGCCCCGGACGTGAATTGCCACGGGGCGTCGGCCCGGAGGTGTTGAGCTTCGGCGACGGTGCCCACAAATGCCCCGGGAATTCGCTCGCGATCCAGGAGGCGGACACGTTTGTCTCACGACTGATGGCACTGGAGCTCGAGGTGGTCAACGAGCCACTGATCGGGTGGGACGAGGTCATCTCAGGGTACTCGCTGCGCAACTTCAGCCTTGCCGTGCGGGTTTCCTGACGGCGACACGGTGGCGTCAGCAGCGAGCCGCCGACGCCAACCGCGGCGGTCTCACATCGCAGGAATGTAGACGGCGGATTTCTCGCCATCCATGTAGACCTCGATCTGCCACCGCACGTTGTCTCCGTTCATGTCGATGTCGGCCTCGTCCAAGCTGCCGCCCTTCTCGAGCGCCTGGGCCAGGGCGTCGCTGAGGGACACCGTGGCCTTGGTCACGGCATCCCGGTCCCGGCCCTCGAGGCCGTACTCGTCGGTGTCACCGACGGATCCGTCGGCCCGGATCTCCACCTCGACGCTGCGATCATTCTTGGCGACGTAGATGTCCCAGCGCTCATTGTCCTTCTCGATCGAGTAGGCCTTGCCGTCGACGTGGCCCTCAGCGGACTTCACGGCAGAGAGAACAGCCTGGACCTCAGGAGACACCGACGCTGAGCCACCACTTGCCTCGGGAGAGGCACTGCCTGAAGCTTCCGCCGAAGCCGAAGCCGATGCTGATGAGCTGGCCACGTCTCCAGTGGCCGAAGCACTACTGCTGGCTCCAGTGTCGGAGCCGGAGCAAGCAGTGAAAGCAACTGCGGTGGTTGCGGCGAGGACGATGGTCGAGATGCGATGAGTGAGTTTCATGCAAGTCAACTGTAGATGACCCTGTTGCGGTGCACAGAAATGAGGTCGCAACGGGTGGAAATTGGGCCCGTCGATTGGTCCGCGGTGACACAGGGAATCAGCGGGCTGTGAGATGGACTGCTGAGGCACCGGGTTCCTCGGTGGCCAGTGCAGCCAGGGTGAGTGCCTTGTCGCGACACTCGGTAGAGGTCGCCAGCCTCAGCAATGCGGTCAACCGGGGATGGGTGAGACGGTGCTGAGGCACGGAGCCGCCGATGCCCAGCTCGCGAACTCGGCGAGCGAAGTACGGCTGGTCGCCCATGTGGGGCACCACCACCTGGCCCAGGCCGGCTCGAAGCGCAGTGCCCGTCGTGCCGGCGCCGCCATGATGAACGCTCGCCTGCACCCGGCTGAAGAGCCACTCATGGGGGATGTCGTCCACAAGCAGCACGTTCTCGGGAATCTCAGTAGGCCGCCATCCGTTCCAGTTCCCCTGGATGATGCCGCGCAGACCGACATCTGCGAGCGAACGGGCATACAGCTCGAAGAGCTGGCCGGGGTGCCTGCTGGGCATGCTGCCGAAGCCAAGGTGGACCGGCGTCTCCCCCTCGTCGAGGAAATGGGTGGCCTCATCGTTGGGCACGTAGTCTTCCGCCAGCGGCAACACCCACTGGCCGGTGGCCTGCGCGCCCGGTGGCCAGTCCGGCGCAGGCGGCACCAGGATCGGGCTGGCGCCGATCCACTGATGCGTCTCAGCGGCGAGACGATGGAACTGGCGGTAGCCGACTGCTGGAAGATCGAGACGTCGACGAACTTCGTCCCCGATCGACCGGAAGACGCCGAACGTGCCTGCCATCATCACGCTGGAGAAGACACGGTTGAGTGGCGACTGCCGACTCGGAAGCAAGGGAAACACCTGTGCTGCTCCAGATCGGGTCGGGATGAACGGGGCCAAGGCCCCGACATCATGGCCGATACCTCTCGACTGGGCAATGCTCATCGCGGCGTCCATGGTGAGGACACCACTGATCAGATGGTCGGTGTTGTCGGCCAGTTGCACCAACTTGTCCACTGCGGGCTCGGCGAAGAGTTTCGCCACCGCATGGATGGCGCGAAGCTCCCCGGTAAGGCGCTGGCTCCCGGCCAGCCATCGTTGCCCCTCGCGCGACTGAATGGTTTCCGAAATGTCGATGTCGAAGGCTTCGAATGCCACGCGATGCCGGGTGACGAAGGACTCGAAGTCTCGCCCTGCAACCACCACCGGTTCGTGGCCCTGGGCCTTCAAGCTGAGCGCCAAGGCGACGAAGGGCTGAACATCGCCTCGGGAGCCCCACGCGAGCAGGTGCACCTTCATCGATGTGGCCCCGTTTCGATTCGGCATCCGGTGACTCCCAGTCTGACGGAAGAACAGCCCCGCGCCAATGGCACGGGTGAGCAGATCGACAACAGGATCATGGCCTGCCGAGTCAATCACCGTCGGCCTCGGCTGCTCTCTGCCGCTCCCCGCTCCTGCTCCTGCTCGCCATGACGTGACGCTCGCGTAAGTACGTGACGCCAGCGTTGCAGCGGCGGCGTGAGCGCCGGACGCCAGCGTGACGGACCCAGCAGCGGCGGCATGCGCGCCGGACGCCAGCATGACGGTGTGATCTTCGCGAAGCGGTCACGTCACGGCTGGTTGCCCTCGGGAACGTAAGATGGTTCATGGTCCCAGACCAGACATCAGGAGGCTTCCGTGACAGTTCGTGATACCGCAACATCCAGCAACACCACCGGAACAGCTGGGGTGAAGCGGGGGATGGCTGAAATGCTCAAAGGGGGCGTCATCATGGATGTTGTCACCGCCGAGCAAGCAAAGATCGCTGAGGATGCTGGCGCCGTTGCGGTGATGGCTTTGGAACGGGTTCCGGCGGACATTCGGGCTCAAGGTGGCGTGGCCCGAATGAGTGACCCGGACCTGATCGATGGCATCATCAACGCGGTGTCCATCCCCGTGATGGCCAAGGCGCGCATCGGGCACTTCGTGGAAGCTCAGGTACTGCAATCGCTCGGTGTCGACTACATCGACGAGTCGGAGGTGCTGACCCCAGCTGACTACGCCCACCACATTGACAAGTGGAAATTCACCGTGCCGTTCGTCTGTGGTGCGACGAATCTGGGCGAGGCGTTGCGGAGGATCACCGAAGGTGCGGCAATGATCCGATCTAAGGGTGAGGCCGGCACCGGGGATGTCTCGAATGCCACCACCCACATGCGCCAGATCCGCGCGGAAATCCGCCGGTTGACCACGCTGCCATCAGATGAGCTGTACCTGGCGGCGAAGGAACTTCAGGCTCCCTACGGGCTTGTTGCTGAGGTGGCCGAGGCCGGCAAACTACCAGTCGTGCTGTTCACCGCCGGCGGCATCGCCACCCCCTCCGATGCGGCGATGATGATGCAACTCGGTGCGGAAGGCGTGTTCGTCGGCTCCGGCATTTTCAAGTCAGGCAATCCCGCCGAGCGGGCGACTGCCATTGTCAAGGCCACCACGTTCTTCGACGACCCGGACGTCATCGCCGATGTGTCGCGCGGGCTGGGTGAGGCGATGGTCGGCATCAACGTCGACGACGTACCTGAACCGCACCGACTGGCACAACGCGGGTGGTGAGGCGCCGCACCGTCGGGGTGTTGGCTCTGCAAGGTGATGTGCTGGAGCACCTGGCAGCATTGGAACGATTGGGAGTTGACGCCCGGCCCGTGCGGCGGCCCACTGAACTGGTGGGCCTTGCCGGAATCATCTTGCCGGGCGGAGAATCCACCACCATCGACAAATTGTCTCGGGCGTTCGATGTGCGCGAGCCACTCGTGGCAGCGCTACGCGGGGGACTGCCGGCCTTCGGGTCCTGCGCAGGCTTGATCATGCTGGCTGATCGGCTGATTGACGCCCACAGTGACCAACAGACCTTCGGCGGCCTGGACGTCACCGTGCGCCGCAATGCCTTCGGGAGCCAGGTGGCCTCCTTCGAAGCTGACGTCGATGTCGCTGGGATCAGCGGCGGTCCGGTGCATGGAGTGTTCATCCGCGCGCCTTGGGTGGAACAGGCTGGTTCTGGGGTGGAGGTGCTGTCCGTCGTGCGTCCCGATGACGGCCATCCGAGAATCGTCGCCGTCAGGCAGCAGCACCTGTTCGGCGTCTCATTCCATCCCGAAGTGACCCGTGATCTGAGGGTGCATGAGTATTTCCTCGGAATGCTGGGCTGAGCGGGCGCGCGCGCCCCGCGCCTAGTCAATCGACGCTCGTCGCGAATGGTGACAAACCCCGATCAACCATGCCTTTGGTTGTCGTCCCAACCGAATTGCTTCGGCGTTCGCTGATTTGTCGCCATCGCGCAGAATGCCCGGCCGATGCCTACTGTCGCAGTGGACATGAAGACGGGGTGGAGATCGGCGACGATCTCCACCCCGTCTGCTGTGTCGCTGAGCGGGACTCAGCAGCTGTCACTCCGATTTGGCCGTTACCGTGATGATCGGGTGCCCCATCTTGACCTTGCCGGCTTCTTCTGACTGCTTCACGGAGGCGAACTTCTTGACGTTCGTCACCAGAACCGGAGTCACCAGCGAATAGCCAGCGTCGATTATCTCGGAACGGTCGAAGGTGACCAGCGGATCGCCAGCGTCAACCAGTTGGCCGGTCTTCACCTTCACGGTGAAGCCCCTGCCCTCCATATTCACGGTGTCGATGCCGACGTGAATCAGCAGTTCAACCCCGCTGTCCAAACGGATGCCGAAGGCGTGTCCGGTGTCTTGGGCCACCAGAATCTTTCCCGGAGCCGGCGCGTACACCGTGTCTCCGGACGGCATGATGCCGACACCCCGACCGACGGTTCCCTTGGCGAAGACCGGATCAGGCACCTCACTCAGAGGCATCAAAGTCCCCGCCAGCGGAGACGGGATCTCGGTGACCGCACCCGGCACCATGGCCGGCTTCTGGGTCTTGGTCTTGGTGTCGGTCTTCTTGGCTACTGCAGTGGCAGTGCCGCCAGCTGCTGCACCTGTGCCGACGCCCTCGTCCGCGTCGTCGTCCTCGTCGCTCTCCCCGCGCTCCTCCCGGAGGGCCTCCTCAGCCAGATCGCGTTTCGCGATGAACGCTTCGCGCTGCTCAGGAGTGCGGTAGTCGGAGATGATCACCAGGATCATCGCGGTGGCGAACGCCGCAGTGATGGAGATCACGTACAGCGGCATGGGGGAGAAGACGGGAATCGTCAACAACGAAGTGAAGGCGAATGCCTGGGTCGTGGCCCCGCCGCCGATTCCGGTGATCAGGCCACCCACGAAACAGCCAATCAGCAATCGTGGGTAGATCCGCTTGAACCGCAGATGGATGCCGTACAGGGACGGTTCAGAGATGCCACCAAACAGACCGGCTGCAAGCGCACCGGTTGCGGTCTGTTGCATCTCTGAGTCGCGGTCCTTCATGGACAGGAACAGCACACCGGCCGTGGCGCCGAAGCAGGCGAAGTTCCAGGAGCCCATCGGGCCCTGGATGTAGTCGTAGCCCAACGTCTGGATGTTGAGCAGCATGATGGCGTTGATGGGCCAGTGCAGACCCAGGGGCACCATGAACGGGTAGGCCAGCGGAACGAGGATGGCGAACACCAGCGGCGAGAAGTCGTTGACGGCGCGCAACCCGTTGGCCAACGCGGCACCCGAGTACACACCGATCGGACCAATGAGGAAAGCGGTCAGCGGAATCATGATGAGCATCGCGAGGAAGGGCACGAAAATCAGGTGCAGGTTCGACGGTATGAGCTTCTTCAACCCGCGCCAGAGTGGCCCTATGACCGCTGCCATCAGTAGCGGTGGGAACACTTGTGAGCTGTAGTTGAAGACCGTCAGCGGCAGGCCGAAGATTCTGACGACGTTGATCTCGCTACCGGCGAAGGAGGTGATGGAGGCATCCGCGCCGAGCGCGGTGAAGCCGGGCAGCATGACCACGGCCATGACGGCGAAGCCAACCCACGGGTCTGCCCCCACCTTCTTCGAGGCGTTGTAGGCCACCAACAGCGGCAGGAAGACGAACACGCTCTGCCAAGTGAGGTTCACGAACTGCCAGGACGGAGACAGCGTCGTGCGAGGGTCAGCCCAGTTCGGAATGACACCCAAGGTGCTCATCAGCGACATGAACGTGATGAACAGCGAGGCCCCGAGGAGGGCCCCCAGGATCGGGCGGAACGAGTCGGACAGGAACTCGAAGAAGTTGTCCAACCAGACCATCTTGCCGCGGGGGCCGCCCGCGCGCGCCGCGGCCTTGGTGTCATCGGCAGATTCTGTGGCAGACCCCTCCTTCATTGCTGGTAGCGCCATGATGTCGTTGTAGACGTCTTGCACTCCGCCACCAATCACCACCTGGTACCGGTTGCCAGACTGGGGGACGGCCCCCATGACGGAGGAGATCTTCTCGACTTCGGCCAGCTCGATGCCGGAAGAGTCCTTGAGTTGGAAGCGCAACCGCGTTGCGCAGTGGTTGAGGCTCGTGATGTTGTCGGCGCCGCCGACACTCTCGACGATGTCCCCCGCATCTGATGCCATGCTCGGAACTCCTTCATTCGTGGGTTGCGCGTCCAGTGAGGACAGTGCACGAATGATCGTCCCCGGGTGGCCAGAGGCGCCAACACAGCGGTTGGCTTCCCAAGTGGACTACCGATCGTGACTGATGCAATGAACGTGACACAGACACCCCTCCGATGGGGTGACGATCGACTCAGGCATGAGTCGTCGGAACTAAACGTAACCTATGAAGGTCCAAGGGTTCGATAGTTGCTCCGATTTGGTAATCGAGTTGTGATAAAGGCATTGATTGTGGGCAATTGAATTGTGGGCAACTATTGATGGGCGGCAATGATGCTCCAAGCCAGCCGCGGCAACATCAACGTCACCATCACGGTCGGCCAGTACCGAACTCCGTCCCGACAACCCTCGAAGCGCACATCAGATCGCAGTCACAACCGCAGACGCACCAAGGAGTAAACATGCCCACATCGACCAGCACCCGCCAGATCGTCCTTGCTGAGCGACCGATCGGGTGGCCCACCGAAGCCAACTTCCGGCTGGAGGGCGTTGCGTTGCCAGCCTTGGGCGAGAACCAGGTCCTGGTACGCAATCTCGTGATGTCGGTGGACCCGTACATGCGCGGACGGATGAACGACACCAAGTCATACGTGCCGCCGTTCCAGATCGATGAGCCGTTGAACGGCGGCGCCATCGGTGAAGTGATCGACTCAACCAGCGGCGCGTTGCCGGTCGGCAGCACTGTTCTGCACGGCCTTGGTTGGCGGGAGCACGCCATCCTCGAGGCTGATTCGGGTGCTGGGCATGCCCGGCCTCACCGCGTATGCCGGCCTGCTCGCTGCGGGTGAGTTCCACGAGGGTGACGTGGTG